>JAGHYV010000136.1 GCA_017743475.1 Roseiflexus sp.
GGCGTGCTGATCCCGCCGGGAGGCGATCAGGTTGCACAGTATGTCACTGCGCTGGAACGTCTGATCGCCGATCCGTCGCAACGCGCGGCGATGGCGATGGCGGCGCGCACACGGGTGGTGGAACGGTTCGACCGGCAGCAGATGATTGATTGCATGCTGGCGCGGATCGAGCGGGCGGAGACGCTGGCGCGCACCGCGCCGCGCCCGCCGGTTGATCGCGATCTGGGGCTGGCGAGCGCGTCGCTGGCGATCGAGTATCTCCAGTTCCGTGAGGCATTGCTGCAGCTCGCGCCGGTGCGCTGGGCGCGTGCAGTGCGCTGGTCGTCCGCCTGGTTCCGGCTGGCGCGTCTAATGCGGATGCGGGCGTGGGTTGACCGTTTTGATCGGCGGATCTATGTGCTGCGCCGGGAGGTTATGTGGCGGATCAAGCGCGCGCTGGGGAAGGCGTATAATCAGTGAAGCGCGGGGAGGAGGCGGTAGGGCGACGGAGGGGCGCAGTGCGGCTGCGCCCGCACAGGGGTGGCGCGAGGCGCGATGTGGCAGGGCACGGAGGGGCGCAGCGCGGCTGCGCCTGCACGGGGGTGGCGCGAGGCGCGAGGCGGTATGGGTGGGAATCGTTGCCCGATGGGGGCAGCAGTCGGGGTATTCTGTGTCTGTGGTTCATGAAAGGCATTGTTAATGTCCTATCCGCAAACAGAACCGGAGAACGCCATATCAGACGCTTCCGCAACGCCACGGGTGAGCGTCGTTATTCCGTGCTACCGGCAGGCGCAGTTTCTGCCTGAGGCGATTGCCAGCGTGGTGGCGCAGACCTTCACCGACTGGGAGATCATCATTGTTGATGACGGCAGCCCCGACGATACGGCGGCAGTTGCGCAGCACCTGATCGCCGCGCATCCTGATCGTCGCATCCGGTTGATCCGCCAGGAGAATCGTGGTCTGGCGGAGGCGCGCAATACCGGTATCCGGGTTGCGCGCGCGCCCTACATCCTGCCGCTCGACGCGGACGATATGCTTGAACCGGAGATGCTGGCACAGACGGTCGCGACGCTCGATGCGCATCCAGAGGTTGGTTTCGTCTACACTGATGTGCGTCGGTTTGGCGCGGAGAACAATGTGATGCGCACGCTGCCGTACAGTCTGGAGCGGTTGCGGTTCGAGAACCTGATGATGCCAGCGACCCTGTTTCGCCGTGAGGCGTGGGAACAGGTCGGCGGCTTTCGCACGTTCAAACCCGTGCAAGGATACGAAGATCGGGATTTCTGGGTCAGTCTGGCGGAAGCCGGATGGAAGGGTTTGCACATTTCACAGCCGCTGCTGCGCTATCGTCGCACCGAAGGGAGTATGCTTTCACAGGCGCGCCGCCACGACCTTGAGCTGCGCGCGCATATTTTTCTCAATCATCGGCAACTGTATGAACCGGACGTGCTCGCCTGGGCACGGCGTGTCACGTCACCGGAGTGGAGCGTTGATGGGAAACTGCGGTCGCCGTGGCGCTGGTTGCTGGCGTATCTGGGGTATCTGGCGCTTATCCGCCGGTATTATCCGTCGCTGTTGCTGCCGTCGCTGGTGCGTCCACTCTTCTGGCGTCTGCCGATTCCGTGGCAGGGGCGTCTGCGCGCACTGGCGCGTCTGACGAGGTTGCAGCGTTGAGGGAAGTACGCCGAGATTACGGAGATTGAGAAATAAATCCGGTATTCGTCTCTTGCCATGGGGATAATGAAAATATTGATATGTCTGGTAGTTTTGTCGCTACGTTTGCAGATCGCCGCTCTCGACGACGGAAGATAAACTACTCTTTATTTTACATAAACAAAACTCAACGCAAGTGATGCATGGACACATCTTTCAAATGGGCCAGTCAAACAATTAATGTTCACATTTCTTCTAGGAGTGAGGGCATCCTGCCCTTGCAGACGCAATGAGAGCGAGACGCTCTCGCTCCCAGGCGCACGTAATTACCCCAGGTATGAACAGTTACCGCCCCCTGCGCCTGCACAGTGACGCCATCTACACGCACCAGCGTCTACCATACAAGGACCTCCCGCAGTATCGCTCCGAGAGGTCGTCGTGAGGGTCGCAGGTTGTGCAGCGGGGTATGGTAGGATGGATGGCGCCAGGTTTCCTGACGCGGCATCCGCCTGGGGTGTGGTTGCGTTAGAACGATTGGTGAAGCATGCAAGATCTGGTTGTGGAGGCAAACGCATGGCTGAGCGACCGCTCAACGTTGGCGATCAGGCGCCAGATTTCACTGCGATAACCGATACCGGTGCGACGGTCAAACTGTCCGATTTTCGCGGAAAGCGGGTGATCCTCTATTTTTATCCTAAGGATGATACGTCGGGTTGCACGACGCAGGCTTGCGGCTTCCGCGATGCATACCCGCAGATCGAGGAAAAGAACGCCATTGTGCTCGGCGTCAGTCCCGACGGTGTGAAGTCGCACCAGAAGTTCAAAACCAAACATAACCTGCCGTTCACATTGCTGGTCGATGAGGATCATGCGATTGCAGAGGCATATGGCGTCTGGGTTGAGAAGTCGATGTACGGCAAGAAGTATTGGGGGATTGAACGCAGTCACTTCGTCATCGACGAGAACGGCACAATCGTTGAAGCAGCGGTGAAAGTCAAACCGGAGGAGAGTGTCCGGCGCGCTGTGGCGGTGCTGGGTATCGAACGCTAGAGCGACGTTCAAAACCAGGCGCCGGGATTGTGCGCATCGTGTGCCCCTGCGGGCAGGATGCCCGCGCACCCATGCGGGCGGGACGCCCGCGCACTCATGCGGGCAAGATGCCCGCGCACCCATGCGGGCATCTTGCCCGCACACCCGGACGTGGTTCAATCATTCTGAACTGTGCTATGTGCGACGTACTGTTTGGATGACGAGTTGCACCAGAGGCGTCGTGCACTGACTGGAGTATGCGTGTTTCAAAGCATAGGCGACCCTAGCGCTACGGCGTTATATCTGGCGCTCCGCGAAGAGGTCGGCGACGCGGAAGGCAATGTCGGGCAGACAGGCAAAGGCGACCTGGTCTGTTGCGTTGGCGACGACCGGCGCCGCGTAGCGTCCGGGCGCCTCGAGCAGGTGGCGGCGCACCTGGCGCGTTTCCGGGTCTACAATTGCATACTCCGGCACGCCAGCCGCTGCATATGCCGCCAGTTTGACCCGCTCATCATACGCGCGCGTTCCCGGCGATAGCACCTCGATAATCAGGTCGGGAACGCTGTAGATTTGCCCATTGCGGAACAGGTCGGCGCGCGATTGCAGCACGACAACATAGTCGGGTTGAACCGGATCACAGTCGGGCATAATGACTCCAAACGGTGCAGGAAAGCAGTAAGCCAGCCCCGTATCTTCTGCCGGGATGCCGATGAAGCGCTCCAGACGCCGGATAATCCACTGTTGAAAACTATGTGGCGCGGTCGTCATATAGAGCACTCCATCGATGATCTCATAGCGGTTGCCGTCATCCGGGAGCGCCTCCCAATCCGCCAGCGTCCAGTGTCCCTGGAGCGGACCGACGACGACCGGCGAGTCGGTTTTGATCACGAGTGCGGTCATCATTCTCTCCTCAGTGAAAGCGAATGAGCATCTGTGTAAGGACATACGGCGCCTGCATGGCACAGGTACCGCATGCCAGCATAGACGCACTGCCTTTCAGCGGAACACGCTCAGCGCCATGTAGAACGACACACACCAGTTTGGCGCATCCACGATCTGGCTGATCCGCAGGTCACCTGCCAGGCTGCATAGGATGTAAGCGTCTTCACGGCTCAATCCCTTCTCGCGTCCCAGCCAGTCGATCATATCACGCACCGCGTTCTGTGCGTTCACCATCAAATCTGGTCCGATCGCCGTAGTGACAAAATATCCTTTCTCGTCATACGCTGGCTGGATCGGTCCCGGCAGTGTGAAGAATTGATAACTCCACGGGCGTAGACTCCGCCCTTTGATGACATTGAACCGCAGGCTGAACTGCATCGGGCATTCGATGCCGGTGACGCACACTTCTCCGTCTCCCTGCGCTGCGTGGCAGTCGCCAGCAGAGAAGAGCGCCCCTGGCACGAAGACCGGCAGGTGCAGTTTCGCGCCGACATTCAGGTGACGTGTGTCGATATTCCTGCCCGCCTTGCCACACGGCAGCACGTCGAACGCGCCCGGTTCGTCGAGCGCGACGCCCATCGTGCCGCAGAAGGGCTGGATCGGGATATGGATGTCGTCACGGAGTGGCGCCGTGACGCCGTTGCTCAGGTCGAAATGACGAATGTACGGCGCGGTGAAATCATTCGCCAGCAGCCCCAATCCCGGAATGATGCCCGTCCATCCCCAATTGAGCGTCTGCATGCGCAGGATCTCGACTTCAAGAATATCGCCCGGTTCGGCGCCTTTGACGAAGATCGGCCCTGCCAGCGGGTAGAGCTGGTCGAAATCGAGGTTCGTCAGCACCGATGCATCACAACCGGGCGTCACCTGGTTGTTCGTCACCTCGGCGGTTTCGCAGTGAACAATGTCGCCTGGCTCGATCTCGATCGCTGGCGGCAGGCTATTATCCCATTTGTGGTGGATCTGGTCGGGACGAAGCGTGTGTTCTGCCACGGGATGCTCCTTCCTGGTCGTGACACGATAGTTCTGAGGGAGTGACTATGATACCACATGACACACCCGACGGCTCGTGAGACCCGACGTTTGAGGACACGCCAGAGCATCAGTGTGCCACGCAGTGATTTGGTTCTGTGCCCCGGCATCGATCACGGTAAGTGTTCACATTGCTCCTGGGAGCGAGGGCATCTTGCCCTTGTAGACACACCAAGAGCGGGACGTTCTCGCTCCCAGGCGCGTGTGCTCCCCCAGGGGTGAAACAACGACCAATCACAGAACTCCTGGTATACTACCTATGATTCTGCCCATCTTCCCAAAGGATCAGACCATGAGCGTTTTCCACGATGCCCTGTCGTATTGGCAGGCGACCGCGCCTGCACCGGTCGTGTCAACCGATCTCCCCGCGACTGCGCAGATCGTCGTTGTGGGTGGCGGTTTCTTCGGAGCGGCAACGGCATATTTTCTGGCACGCGCTGGCGCCGCGCCACTGGTGATCGAGCAGGTTGCGCCAGCACACGGCGCGACCGGACGCAACGGCGGTTTTCACGTCGTCGGAACAGCAGAAGGGTATGCCGATGCGGTTGCGCGGTTGGGGCGCGACACAGCGCGCGCCGTCATGCAGATCACCCTCGATAGTCGTGCGTTGCTGCGCCAGGTGATCGCCGAAGAGCAGATTGCCTGCGACTATCGTGAACCCGGACATCTGAACCTGGCGTTGGGCGATGCGCAGTACGCCGATCTGCGCCGCCACGTGGCAGCGCTGCACGCCGACGGTTTTGCTGCTGACCTGCTGGATCGCCATCAGACCCAGGAGTTGATCGATACGCCCTTGAGCGAGGAGATTACGGGGGCGCTGTATAGCGCGGAGGACGCGCTGCTCCATTCAGCTCGCCTGGTGTATGGGTTGATCGCGGCGGCGCAGCGTTACAGCGCACGTATGGCAATTGCTCGTGTCGAGCGTCTGGTGCCACAGAATGGTTGTGTGCGCGTGATTACCAATCGTGGTGTGCTGGAAGCTGGTTCAGTCGTGGTGACGGTCAATGCCTGGACGCGCGATCTGATCCCGGCGCTGCACGGGATCATTACGCCGGTTCGCGGTCAGGCGCTGGCATATGCGCCGATTCGCCGTGTCTTTCACGCTGGCGTCGGGGCTACAGTTACCCCCACCGGCGAATACTGGCATCAAACGCCGGAAGGAGCGATTGTGATCGGCGGATGTCGCGCCTGTGCGCCGGGACGTGATTTGGGAGTGACAGAAACAGTTCCAACCCCAGCGGTGATGGCGGCAATCGAACAGATCCTGCCGCGCCTGTTTCCGCGCCTCGACGGTCTGACCGTCACCCGGCGCTGGGCAGGGTTGATGGCATTCACCACCGATTATGTACCGGTCGCCGACGCAGCGCCGGAGATGCCGGGAGTGTGGGTGGCAGGCGGATTCTGTGGACACGGGATGCCGTTTGGGATGCGCTTCGGGCAGTTACTGGCGGAAGCGGCGCTTACCGGCGTGACGCCGTCGGCGCTGATGCCGTTCCGCCTGGCGCGCCTGACACTGCAACCACTGAGTCTTCAGCAATGACGAATACCTGATCGCCTGGGGCAGGGGCGATGACCTTTGTGCCGGTAAAACTGCCGAATGCTGGCAGGACGCCAACCTGGGCGCCGAACCAGAAACAGGGCAGGGTTAGACGTTGCCTCCCTGCGCCGATCAGTCGTGCTGCCGGATGGAGATGCCCGGCAAGCGTGTAGCCTGCCACAGACGATTCCGGGTGATGGCGCAGCGTGAACGGTGCCATGTCCCACGGTTCGTCAACGCACGTCACCCGCCAGGAGTGCGGCGGGTCTCCGGCATGCGTATCGTGATTGCCGCGCACCAGCACGATGTCGAGACTACTGTGACGGGTACGCCATTCCTCAAAAGCGCTCATAGTCGAGGCGGTGCGCCCACTACGCGCATGCAATAGATCGCCGAGCACAACGAGTCGTTGCGCGCCACAACGTCGTATTGTCATACTGAGTCGTTCAAGGTCGGCGATGGTCGTTCCTTCCGGCGCTGCAATCGCGGCTGCACGGAATGCGCCCGGCTTGCCGATGTGCGGGTCGGCGATGATTAGTGTGGCAGTGCACTTCCAGAAAAGTGCACGTTCCGGGAGTAACCATACGTCCTCTCCCGCGAGCGAGCAAGATAGTCCAGAAGTCGTCTGATCGTCTAACACAGGCAGCATGCGCGATTGAGAAAACGTCAAAGCCGCGCCACTCATTCTGCACGAAATCGTCCACGTGACCTTCCCGGCATGGTATCATACGCACGCAGGTGATGGACATGTGTGGAAGAGCGCTTACAATGACGACAGCAGCAGTCACCCGTCACCGGTTCACGGTCGAAGCATACGCCCGTATGCGTGAAGCCGGTCTTCTGCACGAAGATGACCGGGTTGAGTTGCTTGACGGCGAGATTTATCAGATGAGTCCGATTGGTGCGCGGCATGTGAGCCTGGTGAACCGACTCAATGCTTTACTGGTGCATCTTGCCGGTGATGCAGCCATCGTCAGCGTGCAAAACCCGATTCGTCTGAATGATTATAATGAACCTCAGCCCGATCTGGCGCTTTTGCGTCCGCGCGACGATCACTATGTTGATGCGCTCGCAACGTCCGACGATGTGCTGCTTGTGATCGAAGTCGCAGATACGTCGCTCGTGTACGACCAGCAGGAAAAACTGCCGCGCTACGCTCGCGCCGGCATCGCCGAGGTCTGGCTTGTCGATGCTGGCAGGCAGGTCATCGAGCAGCATACGATGCCCGTGGCGGACGAGTATACGCTGCTCCGGAAGATTCTACCGGGTCATCGAATCACTGCCGTCATGCTGCCGCAGATCAGTTTTACGACAGATACACTCTTCTCACAATGACCGAGTCGCCGACACAACCACCTTCTCACTGGCAGATGGCGCGCAGCCTGGTGCTGCGCTGGCTGGTGACCTCGCTGGCAATCTTCGCCGCCATCCAGATTGTACCTGGCATCGAATTTGTCGGTCCTGGCTGGGAGATCGGACTGGTCGCGCTGGTGTTTGGTCTGGTCAATATCGCCCTGCGCCCGATTCTGACGCTGCTGACGTGTCCGCTGGTGATCCTGACGCTGGGATTGTTCACGCTGGTTATCAATGCGCTGTTACTCTTGTTGACCGCCGCGATCGCCAACAGTCTGGGAGTGCAGTTTCGCGTCGATAGTTTCTGGTCAGCGCTGCTTGGCGGTCTGGTGATTGCGATTGTCAGCACGCTGCTCCTCTGGCTCGCCGGTGAAATGCCGGTACGTGTCATCATTCATACCGGCGGACCGGATCGGTAGTGTTTGCTATAGGGTCAGAAGCCTGCCTCTGGCAGGCACAGAAGTCAGGTCACAACAGGCAGGAGTCGTCACCATGGGTGAACCAGGGTACCAGGAGTTTCTCTCTGCCGAAGGCGTCGCCGACTGGGTCGTTCTGCATGGGGGCGCAATAGCTGTCTTTCGTGTTGGATCATCGGGTGAAGCGGCGCGCCTGGCCAAGGCGGTAGCGAACATTCCCGGTCTTGAGGGAGCAGGAGTGTTGTTGACGGTAGAGGATGGTTTTCTCGCTATTCGTCTGACGCGCGACCTCTGGCAGCTGGCGCCGCGACATATCGATCTCGCATGGGCGATCTCGGCGGTTGCGCGAGCGTCGAATGCAGTCGCTGATCGTTTAGCAGTCCAGGAAGTGCAGGTTGCAGTCGCGGCGAAGCGTGACGAGATAGACGTTAACTTCTGGCGTGCCGTGCTCGGTTACCTGCCAATGGCAGATGACAGTGCGGTTGACCCCCTTGGGCACGGATCAACGGTCTGGATGCAGGAGATCGACGCAGTCAAGTCGTTACGGCATGCGATGCACATTGATGTGTCGGTCGCGCGGGAGTAGGCAGCGGTACGGCTTCAGGCAGCACTTGCTGCAGGCGGACGCATCGTCGATGACTCTCACGCACCAGCGTACTAGACGCTTGCCGACCGCGCTGGCAACCGTGTCTGTATTGTCGCGTGGCCCGACGGTTCTGATTGGAAACTGCTGGTAGGCGTTGAGTAGCCTGGAACGGCGCACGACAAACAAATATCTGAATTTCAGATACATCGTTCCTATCTGTCGTGTCGCACGAGACGCCTGCTCCTGGCAGAGAGTAGACCGAAATTATGGTCTTTGAATAAATAATCCGGCATAGCCCGCGCAGGCGGGCTTCGTATTCCATAGCCGAGAGGCGCATGCCAGATTATAGCGATGTGCAGAATGATTGAACCACGTTATAGGTGCGCGGGCGTCCCCGCCCGCATGAGAGACTGCAGATTGATGAAGATTGAGAATTTACAGCAGTCCTCGGATACATTGATCGTCCGGGTCTGCCGTGCCGCACGAGATGCCCGCGTCCAGTGGAGTGTAGACCGAAATTCATTTCGGTCACTGCGTGGGGCGAGAGCGGAATTATAGCAGTTCTCAGATACGTTGACCCCTTGACTGGATTTCTGGAGCGTTCCATCTTCGCCTCCGGCGGGCTGATGGTCTTTGAATAAATAATCCGCTATCCGAGACCGACATACTGTAAAA
>JAGHYV010000040.1 GCA_017743475.1 Roseiflexus sp.
TGGCAAATTGCCAGTACCTGACCAGCCAGAGATAGTTGCGCATGTCACGCAATTTCCCAACCGGCAGGAGTGTCCCAACCTTTTCCACCATCGCCATCATGCGCTGGATTGCATCAAGCGACGGCGGTTCTCCTGTTTCGCTCTCCTTTGCCATGCCCGCCATTGAAAATCCACCCAGACGTGTCAGAGCACGGCTCGCCATACTGTCACCATTGAGCACGACCACAGGACCGGTAAAACCGGTAATCTGCTGAACCAGTGCGCTGCTCAGGTCTTTGGGTGCACCCATCAAATCGAGCAACAGGATATCGGCGCCCTGGATTGCTGCGATGATCGGTTCCCAATCCGCAGGGTGCAGAGCGTCACGCCCGATATACTGCAACCGCAGGTTCAGTCGCTCACGCCATGGTGATCGCAGACCCAACGCCCGCATGTGACTCAACCCGACAGCGCTGACGGAAATAATCGTAACCGTGCTCATCTGTTCACCTCATCCCGGCATGGGTAGGCACGCAAAAAGTAATCGTGCAACACCGACGCATTGCCATCCCTGTGAATGGCGCCCTTTTCGATCCAGATCACCCGCTCGCCGAAGGCGCTGGCACACCGCCAGTCGTGTGTCACCACGATCAGCGTCAATCCCCACTGCTGCCGTAATGCGCCGAGCGCCGCAAGCATACGCTCGACTCCTCCGGCATCCTGACCGACTGATGGTTCATCGAGCAACAGGATATCAGGGCGCATTGCGACCATCGCCGCCACTGCTACCAATCGCTTCTGACCGGTGCTCAGCGCATGCGGGTGACGACCGGCGAGCGGCATTAATCCGAAACGCTCCATGACCTCTTCTGCAAGCGCAGGACTCTCCGCCTGCACTGCTATCTCGGAGCGCACACTATCCATGAACAACTGACTGTTCGGATTCTGAAACACATACCCGATCTGGCGCAGCAGCGGTCGATGACGATCCAGACTGTAGCGCAATTGCCCCTGCTGCGGCTTGAGCAAACCCGCAATGACGCGCAGCAACGTCGTTTTGCCGCATCCGTTTTCGCCGAGCACAACGATCTGCTCGCCTTGCCGCACGGTCAGCGTGATGTCACGCAATACCGGTACGGCAGCATACCCGGCGCTTACCGAATCCAGTTCGATGGCTATGTCCGACGGTATGTGCCGGTTGGAAGCAGAGACAATGTTCGTGTGGCGAATGAGACGCTCGACATAGTGTAGCGCCTCATCGTGCGGCAGATCCAGCGTCACCCGCCCATCCTCGATCCAGATCAGGCGTGTGGCGTATGGGAGAATGATATCGAGACGATGCTCGGCGACGATCACGAGTGCGCCGTGCGACGCCAGATCGCGCAGCGTATCAAGCAGGCGCGCTGTGCCAACCGCATCAAGGTTCGCAAGCGGCTCATCAAGCAGGATCACGTGCGTTCCCATCGCCAGCGCCGCCGCAGTGATCAGGCGTTGCTGACCACCGCCGGACAGCGTGGAGGTCGCCTGATCGGGATTGAGATCAAGAAGCGCGCAACTGCGGGTAATCCGCTGCTGAATCGCTTCAGGCGTGACACCCAGGTTCTCACATCCGAAGGCAATCTCATCCTCCACACGCAACGTCACAATCTGCCCCTCGGCGTCCTGTGCCACCGTACTGATGGATCGGGCAATCTGCGCGACGGGTTGACCGGTGAGGGCGACGCCGTTGAGTGCGATCTGTCCATGCATCTCACCATAAACGACCGCACTGCCGTTGATACAGTTGAGAAGCGTCGATTTTCCAGCGCCACTCGTTCCTGCGATCACAACAAACTCACCGCCGCGCAGATCAAGACTCACATCCTGAAGCACCCACTCGCTTGCCGTTGCGTAGCGAAAACGAAGATGAGAAATGGTCAGTTGAAGAGCCATTGTGCGCCTGCCACTCCGCTCATCAGGATCACCATCAGCGCCAGTATTGCGTAATCGCGCCTGTGCAGGGCGACCGGACGATAGATCGTCGCGCGTGGATCGCCGGTAAACGCGCGCGTTTCCAGCGCCAGCGCCAGATTCTCCGATAGGGTCAGGACCCGGATCAGAAGCGGCACAACCAGTGCGCGATAGAGAATACGAAGCGGCGTATGTCGCAGTGACAATCCACGCACCCGCATCGCGTCACGGATGCGCACCGCCTCGCCGACAAGTGTCGGGATCGAGCGTACCGTAATGAGCAGACTCAGGGCAACAAGCGGCGGCGCGCCCGCCTGCCGCAATGCGCGCGCCAGTTGCGTCGGATCGATCGTCCAGGCAAACGCAATCGTCAAACCGAGCAGACTGATCCTACCGAACGTCATCAGACCACCAGACACTCCGCCGCCGAACAGTGCAGCCAGTACACCGATCAGCGCCGCCAGCGGGATGACGATCCGCGCAATACGGGCTAACAACACTCCGTAGCCAACCATCATGAAGATCAACCCCAACCCCGCAACAAACGTCAGTAGCGTGGTTGCATCGCGCAGCAGCAACCCAAACGTCAGCGCAACCGCCGCACAGGCGACGCTGAGCAGCGGATGCAGCGGCTGCGCCACGGATGCAAGCCATAGTCGCTGGAACATCGAACACGCCCTTCCTTACGCCCGCAGCACACCCGCAACCCGCAACTCCTGCCCCAGACGCAACCCTGCCCAGGCGCCGATAAAACTCAAGAGCGCCGTTGCGCCCAGAACCGGCACAATCAGCCACGGATTCATCAGGAACTGCGCAATCGTCGGACCTCCAACCACCGCGCCGATACCCAGACTGACCAGCACGGTCAGCGGCATATACAGACCAGCCGCCAGCAGTACCGCCTCATTGCGCTGATAGGATCGGAACACCGCAAGCACAATAAGCTCAGCCAGCGCCCCCGCAATAACATTGACCGCAAACATCACCCATGCCATCATCAACAGCACCAGACCGACGAGACTCACGACAACGAACAGCGTACCGGGCTGACGCACCTTGAGCAGCGCAACTGCCAGCAGCAAACCGTAGAAAGGCGAGGGCGCCAGCGAACGAATGCCAGGGATAGGAATCGCAATGACCAGCGGCACAATTAGAAAACTGATAGCAAGTAGACAGGCGGCGACGACTGCAAGAAAGACGACATCGCGGAGCGTCAACCGTGCAATCATGTGAACCTCCTTTATGTATCCAATGATGCAGCACTAAACCGACACGGACAGCGTACTGCCCGAAAGCCACACCACGATGCCGACCATCTGCGGATAAGCGTAGCGCCATCCGTTCTCGCAGCGTTGTAGAAGCGGCAGCAAGCCCTCCTCCAGAGCATCGAGCGCATCAGGAGATGCATCCGGCGCGAGCAGTTGCGCAACAGCGTATGGCGTCGAACCGACGATCTCACGGGTCTCACTGACAACCCGCACGTCTGCCAGCAGTCCCATCTGCCAGAGTGTTCCTGCAATCAACAAGTGATTCGGATCCAGCGACTCCGTCCACTTCCCACAGATCGCCTCGATCAGCGAACGGTGTGGCGGACTGCTGCCAACGCCGCTGACGATCACCAACGCGCGACGCGTAACGGTAACCATCTTTTCCAGCGTTGCACGCAGATCAACCAGGCGATAGAGCGACCAGGCGGCAAGTACAACATCGTGCGGTTCGACCACTGCATCCTGCCAGTCGGCTTCGAGCAGCGTGATATTCGTGATTCCTCGCGCATACGCCTTGCGCCTGAGCACATGCAGCATTGCCGACGACTGATCCAGCGCCGTCACGTGGCGCACCCGTGTTCCAAGGGGCAGCGTGAAACGCCCGGTTCCCGCACCCACATCGAGCAGCGTATCATTAGGGTGTAGCAAGTCGCCGATGATCGCCAGCGTCTGCGCAATAACGGCAGTATCACCGGCGCGTTCATCGTAGCGCGTCGCGTACTTCTGCCAGAATGCCCGGTCCGCCTCAGGATCGAGACGCACATCCGGGCACTGCAGCATACTGTTCGCCCAGGCAGCCGCAAAATCGAACGGAAGATCGGGCATTATGCGCTCCCCTCAGATGAGTATCAGAGCACAAGAAATCCTCATAAGAGGACAGAAAGCTGTCGCTAGGCGTCAATCTCTATGGCTCGCCGGCGATCTGCGATCAATGAATTGCGCTCTGAAATCCAGGGAACGCGATGGTAATCGTGAGATGCGGGGAACACGGACAGGAACACAGTTCTCCTCCTTAGCGCGAGAAGGGTCGAACACACCATGTCGCGGCAGGCATCCTGGCTTCCGACAGTACAGCCGGTTACAGTTGCGGCACAGCGCTGGACTTGCACCAGCTTCCACCTTTACGCCCTGGCATCCGGGCCTGCGGGTCACCGCGACGTTTGAAAGGTTTATCTAGTACAAATAGCATGATACTCACTTATTGATCACGTGGCAAGACGATATACCATCACCTTAGTTGAAACCTGTTCACGAAAGGCGTCGGGAGCGAGACGGATGACCACAACCGGAAAGGCAAGTCTCAAATCCGCCCCTCCTGCCGGAAGAACCTGCTCTTGTAAGGTTTAAAGCCGAGCAGAACATCGGTTCGTGTCACGGATTCTTGGGTGCCATGGTGCAGCAAATCTATCGCAGAACCCCTATTCCGCAGCGCAGGAGGGGACGGAAGATGAGGGCTGAAACGATTTTGTCCTCCCACCCGCCTCACAGCGTAATCACCTGATCCGGCGGATTGCCGGACAGGGCTTCGTACAGTTGCGGGAAACAACCGGCGACCACGCCCTCGACCAGTCCTTTCGCTCTCACCTGCCCGAGGCCGCACTGCGTGAAATCGCCCTCACCTAGGTCGCGCTCGATGGCGCACCGGTCACACACCATCAGCAGAATGTTCTGCTCCTTTGCGATCTTCGCCAGGCGCTCACCGATTGGATCACCTCGACGTAATACATACAGATTGTCGTCGAAAAACATCATCCCCACCACCCGTGCACCATGAATCCCCTGTTCAAGTTGCGGCAGGATCATCTTCCCCAACTTGTACGTGGCCGACATATCGGTAGCGAAAACGTATGCAACCTTCATGAATATCCTCACTTTCAGATCGACGACTTCTATGATCAACCGTCAGATTCTTCCCAGACCGTCCACTCACCAAACGGATCGTCAAACTGTGCCCAACCTTCCGGTCCCAGCGCCATTTCCGCATCGGTCAGCAGGCATGCATCGAGGCGAGCGCGGAGTGCTGCCTCGTTCATATTCTGACCGATCAGCACCAGTTCTTGCCGCCGGTCACCCCACCGGCTATGCCACACCTGCGCCAGTTGCGCTTCCAGGTCGGGATCGTCCGGCCGTTTACCTTCTGGCAGCGCTGCCCACCAGAGAGCGCCCGGTTCGACCCGACAGGTGTTTCCGGCATGCGACCAGATGCCACTCACCTGCATCCGCGTTGCCAGCCAGATTATTCCCTTCGAGCGCAACACGCCGGGCCACGCATCGTGGATCAGGTCCCAGAAGCGTTGTGGGTGGAACGGGCGTTGCGCACGATAGACAAAACTCGAAATGCCGTACTCCTCAGTCTCCGGAGTATGCTCACCGCGCAATTCTTTGAGCCAGCCGGGCGCCTGCGCCGCACGTTCGAAATCGAACCGTCCGGTGTTCAGAATCTCGTGCAACGGCACATGCCCAAAACTCGTGCGCACAATCCGCGCATCGGGGTTGAATTTGCGCAGCAGCGCCTCCAGGTGATCAACAGCGTCTGGATCGACCAGATCGACTTTGTTCAACACCAGCACATCGGCGAACTCCACCTGATCGATCAGCAGATCAACCACCGACCGCTCATCCTCCTCGCCAGCGGACAGATTGCGATCACGCAGATCATCGGTCGAGAAAAAATCGCGTGGGAAATTGAAAGCGTCAACCACCGTCACCATCGTGTCCAGGCGCGCCAGTTCCGCCAGACTGACCCCCGTTTCATCGGCGAAGGTGAAGGTTTCAGCCACGGGCAACGGCTCGGAAATGCCGGTTGACTCGATCAGAAGATAGTCGAAGCGCTGCTCGCGCGCCAGACGCGCCACCTCGACAAGCAGATCCTCGCGCAACGTGCAACAGATGCATCCGTTGGACATCTCGACCAGACGCTCATCGGTACGACTAAGCGCCGCACCGCCACTGCGCACCAGTTGCGCATCAATATTGATCTCGCTCATATCGTTGACAATCACTGCCACCCGCAGTCCTGCGCGATTGGCAAGCACATGGTTGAGCAGTGTCGTCTTGCCGCTGCCAAGAAACCCCGACAGCACGGTTACCGGCAGGGGACGGAAAGCATGCCGTTGCTCCATTGGTGTATGTTCGTTTTCTGTGCTTCGTCGGAATCGCAGTTAGATGATAGATCATATCACTTCCGTTGTCAACAAACGTAAAGCGCGCTTAAGAAAGAACGCCGCCGGCTCAACCGACGGCGTTGGAGCGCTGCTCGACGATTGCTGCGACTCAATGAGCTGCGGCGGGCTGTGAACGGCGGAGCAGGGCGACAATATCGCGCTCAATTGCTTCGGGGGTGTCGGTAGGGGCGTAGCGGCGGTACACCTTCCCTTCACGATCAACCAGAAACTTGGTGAAGTTCCACTTGATTGCCTGAGTTCCCAGAAATCCGGGGCGTGCC
The DNA here is from genome assembly GCA_017743475.1 of Roseiflexus sp. Taxonomy (GTDB): domain Bacteria; phylum Chloroflexota; class Chloroflexia; order Chloroflexales; family Roseiflexaceae; genus Roseiflexus. The sequence continues at coordinate 6,643 of JAGHYV010000040.1, forward strand.
GCCTTCAGATACGCAAACAGCGGATGCGTGCGCGGACCATTGACGTCGACCTTCGCAAAGATCGGGAAGCTGACCCCATAATTGCGCGTACAGAACTGCTGAATCGCATTAGGATCATCGAACTCCTGATTGCCGAACTGGTCGCACGGGAACCCCAGCACAACTAGACCGTCGTTCTGATAACGACGGTAGAGCTTCTCGAGACCGGCATACTGCGGCGTAAATCCGCATTTGCTCGCGACATTCACGATGAGCAGCACCTTGCCGCGGTAGTCGCCGAGGGACTTCGGTGTGCCGTCAATAAGACTGGCAGTTATATCGTAGATGCTCATAAGAAGCCTTTCCGCCACTAAACCTGTGCCGTAATACACCGATAGCGTCATTCCTGCAATACCTTTGCACATAGTATGCACGGTTTTGCGAGAGATGTCAAACAATTGTGATTGACATCCCACTTCTTAAGTGATAGCATATATCAGAAATACAATTCCAGGAAACAAAACACCAATGCCACTCTACGTCTACACCTGCCCAGAGTGCGAGATCGAGATTGAAGAGTTGCGACCTGCTGCGCGCGCCGACGACCCGGTTGAGTGTCCCGTCTGTCATGGGTTGTGCACTCGCGACATCAGTTCGTTCAGTTTCCGCTCACGCAGTGCGCCGACGCCAGTCTATGCCAGCCCACAACAGGTCGCCCGTGCACTCCACGGTCCGGGATGCCCGTGCTGCACTCCGCGTCGTCGGTCGTAATCGTTGTTGTGAATGAGGAGGATAAGCATGTCTGTGGAAGCGCCGCTCCGCCCCGTGCCGGTCACCATTTTGACCGGTTTCCTCGGCGCAGGTAAAACAACGCTGCTCAACCGGATACTCCACGCCGACCATGGCTTGAAGGTGGCGGTGCTGGTGAATGATTTCGGCAGCATCAACATCGATACGCAACTCGTCGTCGGCGTCGAAGGCGAGACGATCTCGCTCGCCAATGGGTGCATCTGCTGCTCGATCCGCAGCGATCTCCTCAAAACGGCGCTACTCTTGCTTGACCGCGAGGAACCGCCGGAGTATCTGATCATCGAGACAAGCGGCGTGAGCGACCCGTGGGCTGTGGCGGAAACGTTCGACCTTCCCGAATTGCGCCCTTTCTTCCATCTCGACTCGGTCATCACCGTTGTCGACGCGGAGTATGTGCGCCAGCAACAGTACTACGAAGACCTGATCATCCATCAGATCAGCGCAGCCGACGTAGTTGTATTGAGCAAAGTCGATCTGGTGAGTGAGGAGCAGCGCACTGAAGTGGAGCAGTGGGTGCGCCAGATCGTGCCCCGCGCCCGCATTCTCCCTGCTATCTACGGCGATGTGCCGATGAGCCTGCTGCTGGGCGTTGGGCGCTACAGACTGGACGTTCAACCGTTGGTCACGCCCCGCGTCCATGCCCACAACCACGACCACGAGCACGGTCCACACTGCGACCACGACCACGATCACGACCACCACCACGACCATACAACTGAGTTCAGCTCGTGGAGTTATGTCAATCATCGCCCATTCGCGCTGAAAAAGTTGCGTACCGTTCTGCAAGACCTGCCTGAAACCATCTTTCGCGCTAAGGGGATCATCTATCTTGCAGAAACGCCGGGCCGCCGCGCCATTCTCCAGATCGTCGGCGTGCGGATTACGGTCTCAGTTGGAGAACCGTGGGGCGACACGCCTCCCGGCACGCAGATGGTTTTTCTCGGAATACCCGGCGGATTGAACGGCGATGCGCTTCAGAAGGCCTTCGACTCCTGTCTGACCGACGTGCCAGCACAGGAGCAGGTAGTGGGGCAACAATCGTGGTTCCGCCGCATGTTCAGCGGAACGTAATCGACTCAGCGCTTTACTCCCCGATGCAGGCGCGCTGCCCGCGCTCCCAGCCCGCCTTTGCGGGCGGGACGCCCACACTCCCAGCCTGCCTTTGCGAGCAGGACGCTCGCGCTCCCGGCCTGGTGGAACGCTGGGTTCGCGCGCAGCGCGCGCCGCTGCGAGCGGGTCGCTCGCGCTCCCAGAAATTGTGCAATCTGAAGCCCTCACTGAGAGAATGGAAGCCTTACAGGGGCAGGTTTTTTGGGAAGCCCCTGCATTTCTTCTCTCGTTTTGGGTTTCAGGACGCCCAAACTCCTCCTTCTCCCCGTGTGCGAGAAGGGGGTCGGGGGAATGAGGGGCAAACGGTTGCCGCAACGGAGTGGTCGTCATCGCGGGACGACCACGTTTCTGGCGCTCCTTCTCCGATTGCAGACATCCCGCCGGGTGCGCGCCGGAGGCGCGCGCACCCAGGGCATCTCCGCTTCCAGCGGCAGGTTTTTTGGCAAGCCCCTGCGCACCATCTCCCGTCTCAGCCATCAGGACGCCCAGACTCCCCCTTCTTCCTGTGTGGGAGAAGGGGGTCGGGGAGATGAGGGGCAAAGTCTCAAGGAACGAACCAGCCACACAGGAGGGCTTTGCCTTGTGTAGCTGAGAGGTTCAGCCCCACGGCACAAGGGCGAATCCGGGTTATATTCATCAGACCCCCGGATGGGAGGCTTTCCAGATGATTTCGCACGGAACGCCTTCGAGTGAAGAAGAGACAACAGAACCCAAAACCCGTTGCGCAGTGCGTCATGGCGCGGTATAGTAGAAAAGGGACTGTGATCGTTCACAGGAGACTCATATGACACGCCTGCTACCTTCCACCTATACCGGGACAATCTATGCTCAGGTCGGTCCATTGACCGATCTGTCGATGTATCACGCTCGTCTTGCCCATCTTCCGAACGACATTGCCGATCTCTGCCGCATCATTCAGGGATTGCTGGTTCATGTCTTCTGGCATGGACTGGACGAATCACCCCTGACCGAAGATCGCAAACGAGCACTTCAAACGCGCCCGGCTGCCGCAAAACTGGCAGCCATCCTGGCGCTCGATGATCGACCCTTGACGATCGCCCGCCCGCCGGAACGACGCCTGGCAGCAACTTCCCATGACTACAGCCTGCTCCTGGTAGCACTGCTGCGTCATCAGGGCATCCCGGCGCGGGTACGCTGCGGTTTTGCCACCTTTTTCGCCCCTCGCCGCTACGAGGAACACCGGATGGTCGAATACTGGAGCGACGATGATCACCGCTGGGTGCTGGTCGATCCGCAGATGGACGATACTCAACGCGCAGCGCTGAGCGTCACGTTCGATCCACTCGACGTGCCGCGGTCGCGTTTTCTCAGCGGCGGCGCCGCATGGCAGCGCTGTCGCTCCGGTTCGCTCGATCCCGTCCTCTTCGGCAGTCTCGAAAACCGGGGGATGCATGCGATCCGCTGCACCTTGATCCACGATCTAGCGACGCTCAACTGCATCGAAATGCTGCCGTGGGATCGCTGGGGTCTCATGCTGCCGCCTGACGAGATGCTGAGCGATGACGACATCGCGTTGCTCGATACGGTGGCGCACGTGACCATTGGCGCTCTGGCGACCCCTTCTCCAGAAGCGGTCGCAGCGCTGTTTGCCTCTGATGCCCGTTTGCGTCTGCCAACGCTGATCGCGTCGATGAACGGCAAAGCATCGTTCGACCTTATCTGCACAAAATGACGCTTCTAATAGCGTCATATGGTTACCGTATCAACCGGTCGCACGTAACCCGGCTGCAATTGCGTTAATCAACACCAGGACGCGGCGGAGATGTTCTTCGCCTGCTTCGGGATCACGATCACGCACCGCGCGCCATGTGCGCAGACGTGCAATCTGTTCACGATGCAGGCGATAGAGTCCTTCTCGCCGCAGTTCCAGCTGGCGGGCAATATAGGGACGCTTCTCTTCGAGCGTTCCGCCATAGACCTGTTCAAGTAACGCGCGGGTGCGCGCAAATTCATCAAGGATCTTCTGCAAAATAACCGTGCGTGTCGTGGCATCGCTAACAAGTTCTGCGTATGCGCACATGATCGTCTCATCGGCATTCATCACGCTGGTCGCTACATTGCCAAGCAGATAGTGCATTGGCGCCCATTCACGCATTCTCGCACACAGTTCCGCAAAGAGATCTGGTTCCTCCCGCTGTACCATTGCCAGACCGCTGCCAATACCGTACCAGCCCGACAGATAGAAGCGCGCCTGGTTCCAGCTGAACACCCACGGAATCGCCCGCAGATCGGCAAGGGATCGTGCGCCGGTGCGGCGTGCAGGACGCGACCCGATCCGGCTTGCCTCAATTGCATCGATTGGTGTTGCTTCGCGGAAAAACGGAATGAATCGTTCGTGCTCGATCAACGCACGATAAGCTTTCTGGCTCTCTCTGGCGATCAGCTCGAGCGCAGTCGCCAGGCTGTCGGGTCTGGGAGACGCCGGACGGAGTGTCGCACCAGTGACGCCAGCAAGTAAAAGTTCGAGGTTATAAATAGCACTGATACGGTTGGCGTATTTCTGGGAAATTGTCTCACCCTGCTCGGTCATTCGCAGGTCGCCTGCCAATGCCTCTACTGGCAACGCCCGGATGAAGCGGCCTGTCGGACCAGCGCCCCGGCTTAACGTTCCGCCACGACCGTGGAAAAAGCGGATGCGCACGCCTGCTGCCCGTCCTTCGGCGGCAAGCGCCTGCTGTGCCCGTTGCAGCGCCCAAAAACTTGCGCCAATACCGCCATCCTTATTGCTGTCGCTGTAACCGATCATCACCTGTTGGACTCGTTCGTCAGTATTATGCCTGCGCCGTTGCCACTCCAGGCTGCGTTGCACGATAGGATATGCCAGATACTGGCGCATAATCGATGGACTGCGCTCTAGATCATCTATCGTTTCAAAAAGTGGCACAACAGGAAGCGGGCAGACAGGACCTTCGGGCGTGCTGATGAGCAACCCTGTTTCACGGGCAAAGAGAAAGACGACAAGCAGATCGGAAAGCTGCCGTGTCATACTGACAATCAAAGCGCCCAGACCATCGATGCCGTAAGTATGCATATGCTCAGCCAGAACGCGATAACAACTCAGCACTGCCTCCGCTTCCATTCCGAGAGACATGCCGCTCCTGGTAAAAGGGCGCGGTGATTGCAGTTCGGCTTCGATCAGCGTCAGTCGCTTCTCTTCGCTCCAGGATGGGAAATCAGCGCCATCGATACCAGCCGCCGTGAGCAGTTGTGCAAGTGCCCGGTCGTGGAAGGCGCTGTTCTGCCGGATATCGAGCACTGCCAGGTGAAAGCCAAATGTGCGAACGCTCCGGATCAAGGGGCGCACATCGGATCGTGCCAGTCGAATGGCGCCAACGGAAACCAGCGATTCATCAAGAATGCGCAGATCGGCAATCAGTTCCGCTGCACTTGTGTAACGACCAGGACCAGGCGCACCGGACGGTTCAGGCAACCGCGCCAGTATCAGATTGACCATTTGCCGCCACGGCTCATAAGGGTTGCGTTCGAGCGCCCGCTGTCCCGCCTCGCCAAGCAATGCAGCGTAGCGTTGGACAGTGTCAACTAGAATGTTCGGAGGGGTCTGAAGCAGATCCGAAAGACTCAACCGACGCGCGATAGCAGTCAACTGTTCACGCAACAGATCGATTGCATTAGTGCGCAATTCGAGCAGCGCTTTGCGCGTTACCTCAGCAGTGACTAGAGGATGCCCGTCGCGATCACCACCGACCCATGTGCCGAACGTGATTGATGGCAACGAATCGGGGTCGTCCAGCAATGCCGGATCATTGCCGATCTCTTCCCAGATCTGACGCAGACGCTGATCGTGCATTGCCAGTGCTTCGGGAAAGACATTGCGCAGGTAGTGTATGACATTTTGCAATTCAGCAGTAACTTCGAGTTGCTTGAGAAAAATGTCACCAGTGCGCCAGAGACGTTCCAGGATGGTGCGCACATCATCGGCGATCCCTTTGCGCTCCAGTGGCGTCCACATCTGGTTCTCGGCTTTCACCAGTTGCAGGTAAAGTTCACGGTAGTGCGCCAGCACCGTTGCCCGCTTGTTCTCAGTTGGATGGGCGGTAAGCACCGGTTCAACACGGATGCGCGGAAGTGCGGCGGCAATCTGTGCGTCGCTCAGTCCAGCATTGCGAAGCTGCACGAGCGTTTGACCCCACAACCCGCGCAACGCAGCCGGACCGTCGATAGTTTCCGCAGCGCGTCGCGCCTGCGCCTCAGCATTCTCTTCAACAAGATTGAGCAACTGAAAGGCAATAGAATACGCCTGCGGCGCACGTTCGGGCAGTTGATCGGGAAGATCTCCGTGCCCTTTCCAGGGCAGGAACAATCGTACCTCTTCAGCGTTGACAGTATCTAGCACTTCGCAGAAGCGATCCATCAACCAGTGTAAATCACGCTCCACTCGTGCCTGTGTCGGGATGTCACCTGTGCTCATATGTACATACTCCTTTCTATGCAATTTGATCCAGAGCAATCGCTAGCATATCTCTGCCAGATTGCGCAGACGTTTGGCGATTCGTTGATCAAGGGTGCCAGCAGGCATACGCCAGGTTCAGTTGTGCGTCCCCGATGTGCCGGGCAGGTTCATCCGCGCCTCGCTCCCCAGACCAGGCAGATCCTGCATGGTTATCAGCGCAGTATCTGCGACCGACATCCATGCCGCGCGGACGAATGCCCAATTATTGGCATTGCCACACAGATAATAACGTAGCGCATCACGGCGTTCGGCGTCGGTTGAACTGCCGGTCAACCATCCGACAAGGGCGTCGTTGTCATGGGTACCAGCGTAGACGACACACGCACGCGGATAGTTGTGCGGTAAGAAACGATCACCTTCACAGCAGTTGAAAGCGAATTGAAAGACGCGCATGCCCTGAAACCCAAACTGCTCCATCAGCGCATTGAGACCAGTGCGTGACTCGGGCGCGAGATAGCCCGGGTTTCTACGATAATCGCTACATCTCCCAGTGCAGACAACCGCTGTAAAACAGCGCATCGCGCGGACCATCGACCCACTGCCCGTTGATCGCGATTGACACGACTGCCGGGATTTCCCGGTATTTGTAGAACCCACGGACCACATTAGCAACTGCATATGCAGTACGAAAACGTTCGATCCACCAGCAGTATCCATCGGCAGCCATCACATCCCAGCGGTAGAGCGGATGTCCCCGCAGTTGCCGGTTTCGCTGAAATAATCGGGCAGCACTTCATCGGAATGTACAAGACATTCTGCCAGATCATCAACCCTCAGATGCCCGGCAGCGATCAGACAGTTGGGACTGGTCAGCATGGGATTACCGGCAAGGGCAGATAACCCTGGTATGGCGAGTCGGCGAACCTGGTTGGGTGGAGCGGCAGCGTCTGCCACCAGATCTGCCTGGCAGCGACGAGAAAGTCCACAAAACGGTACGCTTCGACCCCGATATCCCCAATGCCATATGGTCCGAGAAGAGACATAGGGTTCAGGATCAATCCGCTCCGACAGGGATAAGGGTAGCATGTTTACGATCCTTTGACAAATGATTGCAATTTTGATTCGATATTGCAATAGTTCGTCTATTGATTTATCCGGACAGACGGTATTACAGTAAACAGGCAGCACTGCACCTGCATTTCCGGAGAAAATATCAGGCGCTGCGCATTGACAGACCACCGGACACTATTTCTAAAAACGATACTGAAAACAAGGAAGGATCGATCTGTGCTTCGACGCCTGCTTGCTCTTCTGACGTTCCGCGCACCTGGATTATACAACAGCAGAGCGTGGTTACAACAGAGCGCACTGCTCACGACTGGCATCGTATTCCTTGCACTGGCACTTGCCAGCGCTCCCTCTGCGCGTGCGGTGTACACCAGTCCAACCGGCGGATCGGTAACGATGCCTCCTGCGGCACAAGGTGCGGCGACACCCTATCCCTCGACTATCGAAGTCAGCGGTGTCAGCGGTTCGATTGTCAGCGTTGTTGTGCGGTTGAATGGACTGTCACACACCTTCCCTGACGATCTCGACATTGTGCTGGTAGGACCGTCCGGTCAGGCAGTCATGCTCATGTCCGATGTTGGTGGTGCAACACCGATTACAGACGTGAATCTGGTGTTCGACGCAACCGCTGCAAGCGCCCTTCCCGATGCAGGACCAATTGTGAGTGGAACCTACCGCCCAACCAATATCGGCGCCAATGATCCAATGCCAGTGCATCCAAATCTGCCCGCCGGACCATACGGAACGGCGCTGTCGGTCTACAACCTGACGAATCCCAACGGCATCTGGCGGCTGTATGTTGCCGAAGATGAGAATGGATCGAGTGGATCGCTGACGTCCTGGCAGATTGACATCGTCACGATCGACCTGCAGGCAACGCTGGCTTCAGTGCCGTCATCGGTGAATGCTGGCGATCCGTTGAACTACAACATCACGGTAACCAATGCTGGCACCGATCCGGTATCGAATGTCACCGTCACGGGAACGATTCCCGCAAACACAACCTTTGATCAGATTACGCCACCAGGCGGATGGACCTGCCCGCCACCAGCATCTGGGGCCTCAAGCTTCAGCTGCACCGCTGCTTCGTTTGCGGTTGGCACCGTGACGTTCAATGTGCGGTTGAACGTTGACCCGGCCACTGCGCCCGGCACGACCCTGCCGCTCTCAGTTACCATTTCGTCAGCAATCCCGGAGGCGAACACCGCCAATAACAGTTCTTCTGCCACCGTTACCGTCACCACGTTGGCAAATCTGGAAATTGTGTCACTCACCGCGCCTGCCAGTATTAATGCAGGCGAAAATGTTGAAGCCATCGTGACCGTCCGCAACAACGGTCCCAGCTTTGCTGCCAGCGCCAGTCTGTCGCTGCCGCTCGACACAGACACGACGTTCGTCGCTCTGACATCGCCCTCTGGCTGGAACTGCACAACACCGGCAGTCGGCGAGACAGGAACGGCCACATGCACGCTTCCGACTTTTACGCTCACCAGCGTAGAGTTCCGTTTGACCACGCGGGTAAAGCCGGATACTGCCGCTGGTGCAACAGTTGACAGCACTGCCACGATTTCATCAGCAACGACCGATCCAAACGCCGCCAACAATACCAGGCAGGCCACGACCAGCGTCACCACCCGCGCTGATCTGGTATTGACGGTATCGGACGAACCCGATCCGGTCAGTGCTGGTGCGCAACTGACCTACGTGATCGCGGCGACCAACAACGGTCCCAGTCATGCCAGCGTTGTTACACTCACGACTTCTATTCCAACCAATACCACATTTGTTGGGATTGATGCACCGAATGGCTGGACGTGCACGACGCCGGGCGTCGGAGATGTTGGTCCAATCACGTGCACTGCCCCTAACATCGGTCTCGACAACGTGACGTTTACGCTTAGAGTCAGAGTGAAGCAGGGAACACCAGTCGGTACAACCATCACGCTCAATACAGGCATCGCCAGCTCGACGACCGATCCGAATAGCGCCAATAACACGGCAACGGGCGAAAGCACGGTTACGATCAATGCCGACCTGAGCGTAACCATTAGTGCCGACAAACCGCTCATTCGTCCTGGAGAGATGCTCACCTATACAGTGAACGCCAATAACAGCGGACCAGAGTTCGCCAATGATGTCACACTTACCATGGCAGCGCCCAGTGGAACATCGTTCGTTTCGCTGCAAAAACCCCTGGGTTGGGATTGTACAACGCCAGCAGTCGGTGCATCTGGCACTATTACTTGCACTGCTACTGCACTCGACATAGCGACCGACACATTCATTCTCACGGTGACTGCCGACGATGCTCCCGATGACATCATGCTTACCAACACGGCAACGATCACATCACCTGTAACTGACGGCAATCCATTGAACAATAGCGCGACGGCAACAACAGAACTCCAGGTCAAGCTGCGCGTGTACCTTCCGCTGGTAACCCGCTAACATCGAGGCTGTATCTAAGCATTTGATCGGAACAGCGACCGCTTGAGCGTGTCTCAAGCGGTTGTTGGCTTTTGTGATACCATATGCGTTACCTGATAGTGTTGAGGAGACAGGTATGCACCCCCTCGATCTGACCTGGATTCGCGCACAGTTTCCAGCACTGGCGCAGGAAGTGAATGGACACCCCGCCGTGTTTTTCGACGGTCCGGGCGGAACGCAGGTTCCGCAACGGGTCATCGATGCTGTCGCCGATTATCTGACCTACCACAATGCCAATACCCATGGCGCATTTGCAACCAGTCGCCGCACTGACGAAACGATTGATGCGGCACGCGCTGCTATGGCTGATTTTCTCGGGTGCGCTGCGGACGAGGTGGTTTTTGGACCAAACATGACGACGCTGACCTTTGCGATCAGCCGCGCATTCGGGCGTGACATTCGCCCCGGTGATGAGATTGTACTGACGCGCCTGGATCATGATGCAAACGTCGCGCCCTGGAAAGCGCTTGAAGAGCGGGGCGCTGTTATTCGTATGGTCGATATCGACACCGAAGAATGTACCCTCGATATGGCGGATATGGCGCGTGCAATCGGTCCACGAACAAGACTCGTTGCAGTTGGATATGCGTCGAACGCTGTGGGAACGATCAACGATGTAGCGACCATCACACGTATGGCGCATGCAGTCGGTGCACTGGTGTATATCGATGCGGTGCACTATGCCCCGCACGGACCAATTGATGTGCGGGCGCTCGATTGCGATTTTCTCGCGTGCTCGCCGTACAAATTCTTTGCACCACATATGGGAGCTCTGTACGGGAAACGCGAGCATTTGGCGCGTCTGCGCCCATACAAGGTGCGTCCTGCCTCCGATGATATTCCCGATCGCTGGGAAACCGGAACCAAAAACCATGCAGGGTTAGCCGGGGTGACGGCGGCTATCGAGTACCTGGCAGAACTGGGTCAGCGCATCAAGCCAGCAACAACCCGACGCACGGCGCTGGTGCAGGCGATGGAAGCGATCAAAGCGTATGAACGTGGATTATCGGAGCGACTGATTGCCGGTCTGCTCGCAATTCCGGGATTGACATTCTACGGCATCAGCGACCCAGCGCGTTTCGACATGCGCACGCCGACTGCGGCAGTGCGTCTTGCTGGACGCACACCGCGCGAACTTGCCGAAGCGCTGGGACGTCGCGGCATCTTCTGCTGGGACGGCAACTACTACGCGATCAACCTGACTGAGCGCCTGGGCGTCGAAGCCGATGGCGGCATGCTGCGCATTGGTCTGGTGCACTACAATACAGTGGAAGAGATTGAACTGTTGCTGGAATCGCTAAACGAACTGAGGACCGGGAAGTGAAAAGATGTCGTGGTACCTGTTCATACCTTGGGGGTAACACACGCGCCTGGAAACGAGGGTGTCCTGATCTCGTCGCGTCTACAGGGGCAATTTGACAAACCTGTTGGTCTTGCGTATGATTCACAATGGCTCTGACGGGGCGTGGCGCAGTCTGGTAGCGCACAGCGTTTGGGACGCTGGGGTCGTGGGTTCGAATCCCTCCGCCCCGACCATCTATTCTTCACTGCCACATCGTTTCGTTCAGCCCGCTCCCGCGGGTTCTATTGGTCTACTCGAAAAAGCCGCATCCAAACCGCATCGCCCGTCGTATAATAGAGTGAATAGGAGCGAGCACCTCAGTGTGCTAAAGTCTGTTGTTGTGTAATTCAGGTTTATTGATTATTGACAAGGCAGGCGCACTGAGTGTATGATTATGTCGGGTTCTTGTTCCGCAGAGCCTGGCGAGTTCGTCGCCCCCTGACATGCGCACGAGCGCTCGACCAGGCTTGTTGGGCGCGCCTGTTATTGGAGAAAAAGAGGGCGCGGCTCCTCCCGACATGATGGGGGAGCCGCGCTATGTCTCTAGATGGAGTTGCGCCATGAGCCGAACAATGCATGAGCAGCATACGTGGGATGAACTTGACGAGCGCCAGGAGATCGCTAGTGAGGTCGAGATGGCGCCGATTGAAGATATTGAGGAACTTGCAGCCGAGAGTCTGGAGGAGACGCTGGATTCGGATTCGACCCTGGATTCGATCCAGCACTACCTGCAGGAGATCGGGCGGGTTCCGTTGTTGACGGCTGCCGAGGAGGTCGAACTTGCCGAGCGCATGGAGCGCGGCGCTGCCGCTGCGCGGCGGCTGGCGTCGGCAGAGGATCTCAGCCCGCAGCTGCGTCAGGCGTTGCTCGATGATGTCGCTGCCGGGCAGGAAGCGCGTCGGCACTTGATCCAGGCGAACTTGCGTCTGGTGGTGAGCATTGCCAAGAAGTATGTTGGGCGCGGTCTCTCGCTGCTCGACCTGATCCAGGAAGGCAATATCGGTCTAATGCGTGCCGTCGAGAAATTCGATTACCGCAAGGGCAATCGCTTCTCGACATATGCGACCTGGTGGATCCGTCAGGCGGTAACACGTGCTATCGCCGAGCAGGGGCGCACTATCCGCCTGCCGGTGCATATGAGTGAGTCGGTCGGTCAGGTGAAGCGCGCTGCCGACCGCCTGGCGCAGGTGCTGGAGCGGCAGCCGACGCCTGAAGAGATTGCGACGGCGCTTGGTCAGCCAACTGAGCGGATCGAGCGAGTGCTCGAGGCGTCGCGTCGTCCAGTGTCGCTGGAAATGCCGGTTGGCGAGGATGGGGAGCATACGCTCGGTGATTTCTTGCAGGACAGCGATCTGCCGACGCCGGTCGAAGCAGCGTCGCATCAGCTGCTCCGGCGTGATCTTGCCGCAGCCCTTGATCGCTTGAATGAGCGCGAGCGACGGATCATTGATCTGCGCTACGGTCTGGTGGATGGGCAGCGCCGCACGCTTGAAGAAGTTGGGCGGGTTCTGGGGATGACCCGCGAGCGCGCGCGCCAGATTGAGGCGGAAGCGTTGCGTCGCCTACGCGCTCCTGATGTCGGTCTCCACCTGCGCGATTACCTGGAGTAGCAGATCATTCCGCAGCGTGTATCACAAAGCGCGTTTGCGCCCCGGAAAATGTTCTGTTCCAGATGGTGACAGGCATGTTCCGGGGCGCATGCATTTGCACGTGATATCAATCCTGCTGATAGAATGACTTCGCTGCAAACACGCACCGCTGAGACGCCGAACGCACAGAGAACCTAAAAACGAAACATGTATGTGTATGGCAAAGCATGCGCGTAAATGACGCAATATGGCCTCTTCCGCTGCAAACGCTGCGCCTCTGCGGTGAAACAACCTTGATTTGCAGCGGACTCAGAGGATACATTCCTGCCAGGGCAACCTATGGTCGTTCAGGGATGTTCCTGATGCGCTAGAACAGTATCACCTGGGTGTGCGGGCGTCTCGCCCGCATCATATAGTGTGTAATCATCACACGAGCGCGGGCAGCGCACTGTTACGATCCTGCTATCGACTGTTCTGCGCTTCGCTGCTCACGCTCCGTCACAGCACCGTTCTTGCCCTAGCTGTCTATCGACTGTCGGCTATTTTCTCTCGCGTATGCTGCTTACGCTCCGTCACAGTGCCGTTCTGCTCCAGTGGAAGCGGTCGCTGATCCCCCTCACGGAAGGTCTTCGCCGCAGCTGCGACGAAGTCGCGGAACAGCGGATGGGGGCGGTCGGGACGCGACTGAAATTCCGGATGGAACTGTGTACCAACATACCACGGGTGGTCGCGCAATTCAATGATTTCGACCAGCCGACCGTCGGGCGACTCTCCGCTGACGATCATGCCAGCCGACTCGAACAGACGACGGTATTTGTTGTTGAACTCGAAGCGATGGCGGTGACGCTCAACAACGACATCGACGCCATAAGCGGCATAGGCGCGCGTCCCTGGAGTCAGTTTGCACGGATACCCGCCGAGACGCATTGTGCCGCCTTTGTCGGTAATGTCGAGTTGATCAGGCATAAAGTCGATAACCGGATGCGGTGTATGGAGATCAAACTCGGTGCTATTGGCGCGGCTTTCCGGTCCCATGATATACCGTGCGAACGAGATCGTGGCCACCTGCATCCCCAGACACAGCCCCAGGTATGGCACATTGTTGACGCGTGCATATTCCGCAGCGGCAATCTTTCCCTCGATGCCGCGGTCGCCGAAGCCTCCAGGCACAACGATGCCGTAGACATCGCGGAGGAGCGGTTCGCATCCTTCCTCTTCGATCTGTTCCGACGAAATCCACCTGATATCGACATCGACCCCCTGGTGCAACCCGGCATGCCGCAGTGCCTCGACAACACTGATATATGCGTCGTGCAGTTCGACGTATTTTCCAACCAGAGCAACGGCAAGTTTGCGCTTGGGCGCCTTGATGCGCGCTACGAGATCGCGCCAGTCGTCGAGATCCGGTCGAGATGCGTTCAATCCCAGGCGCTGCGTTAGATAGGCGCCGAGACCGGCTTCCTCCAGCACCAGCGGCACTTCGTAGATCGAATCGACCGTGTGCAGCGGCACAACTGCCTCGATATCAACATCGGCGAAGAGAGCGATCTTGTCGCGAATCTCGTCGGTGATCGGATAATCGGAACGGCATACGATGACGTCCGCTGTAATACCGACACGCCGCAGTTCCATTACAGAGTGCTGTGTGGGTTTGGTCTTCACTTCGCCAGTGGCGCCGATGTACGGCAGCAGGGTCACATGGATGTACAGCACATTGTCACGCCCAACATCCTTACGCATCTGGCGAATGGCCTCCAGAAACGGCAGACCTTCGATGTCGCCAACGGTTCCGCCGATTTCGACGATCACCACGTCTGCCCCGGTTTGGCGGGCAACGGCAGCGATGCGCGACTTGATCTCATTAGTGATGTGCGGGATGACCTGGATCGTGCCGCCAAGGTAGTCGCCACGGCGCTCTTTTTGAATGACCGCGGAGTAAATTTGCCCTGTGGTAACATTGCTGAGTCGGGTCAGATTTACATCGATGAACCGCTCATAATGCCCAAGGTCCAGATCGGTCTCGGCACCATCCTCAGTGACGAAGACCTCACCATGCTGGTAGGGCGACATTGTTCCGGGATCGACATTGATGTAGGGATCGAGTTTCTGGACCGAAACACGCACCCCTCGTGCCTTGAGCAGGCGTCCAATCGACGCAACTGTAATGCCTTTGCCGACTGAAGACGCAACTCCACCAGTTACAAAAATGTACTTTGCCATTGAATGTCCTACTCCTGCTCGCTCATTTTATCTTCAACATATGATGAACGACGAAACTACGCAAAATGGTTTGAGGGGAAGGCAGTGATGCCTTCCCCTCAAGAGACTCTAACCTGACAGGCGCCACGAGCGCCGCTGAGAACAACGTGTCTGTCTACGTGTTACCCGCGTATAGATGGCAAACCCGGATATTTTGACCATACTCCACACATTATAGCACGATCTCAGCAATTGCCTCAAGAGACAGGTCGCATGACGATGATGCGTGTTTGCTCACCATCTCCGGGAAGATTGCTTGCATTGAGCGACAACCGTTCTTCAGGAGTATAGTCCTTAATGCCCAGTTCATGAAGGAATCGATCGAGCGGCGCCAGGTTCATGCCAACCAATCCATCCACTGCGTAGTGCATCGGGATCACAATATGCGGTTCAATCTGACTGATCACCGACGCCGCCTCTGCCGGACCGATGGTTTCACCGCCGCCAACCGGGACAAAGAGCACATCGACGCTGCCGATTTCTTCGAGTTGTTGCGCAGTCAGTTCATGCGCCAGGTCGCCAAGATGGCAGAAAACGATATCATCAAGATGGATGACGTAGACAGTGTTTCGTCCGAGTTCAGCGCCTTTGTTCTTGTCGTGAAACGTACGCACACCAGTGATCAGCACTCCGCCGACCTCATATTCACCGGGACCATCGATCACCATCACCCGATCACGTGCCGGTCGCACGGCGGCAACATTGTCATGATCGGGATGGTGGTGGCTGACCGTCACGATATGCGCCGTCGGTCGACCAAGGTCGAGCCCAATAGAACGGTCATACGGATCGGTAATGACAATGCCGTCACGCCCGCGCAGACGGAAGCATGCATGCCCAAGGTATTGTATATCTGCCATGATAGTTGATCATCCTTCATCCTGTTCAACGTTCACGCCTGGGTCCACGCTGTCCCGGCTGCCACGTTCGCGCCAGAGGCGCTCGATAATCGGGAGGATCACATCGACGCTGAAACCGCGGCGTTGCAGGTAGCCGCTGAGCCGACGGACAAACGTCTGATAATCGGCAACGGTTGCATAGCGCCGCATGGCAGCGCGCGCAAGCATTTCAGCGCGCTCGGTCTCGTCGTCGGTCAGGGACGTATCGAGGGCAACAGCAACCACTTCAGCGTTCACACCCTTGCGTCGCAACTCTTCGGCAAGGGCGTGACGCCCGCGCGGACGGCATGTTTGCCGATTTTCAATCCAGAACCGCGCAAACGCCGCATCATCGAGCAACCCGCTCCTCTGCAACCGTTCAATTGCTGCGTTGACCGTCTCAGACGAAAAGCCTTTGCGTTGCAGGTAGCCACGCACTTCGGCAACCGAGCGGGGACGGGACTCGATCGCACGCAGGGCAGTCTGTACAGCGCGCTCGATGCATTCTGCCGCCTCGATACGGGCGTATGCCGCAGCATCGAGGTACATACCGACACACAATCGCTCACGCGCAATTGTCGTCAGGCTAACGCTAAGAGCGAAGGCATGGTTAATGTACAGATTGACGTGCCGTGCGTCATGCTCCTGAGCGCGCAGCGCAGTAATGATTCCTTCCGGCATGGAAGGCTATTCCTCGAACAATCCTATATCTTCTACAATATCATCGTCATCTTTGGACGATGCGATCGAGATCGGCGCTGCCATTGCGTGAGCACGGATTAGGCGCTCAATTTCATCTGCAAGCGCCGGGTTTTCGTTCAGGAACTGCTTGGCATTTTCGCGCCCCTGACCCAGGCGATCTTCGCCAAGATAAAACCAGGCACCGCTTTTCCGAATAATGTCAAGCTCGACCCCAACGTCAAGGATATTGCCAGCGCGGGAGATACCCTCGTTGTGCATAATATCGAACTCTGCCTGGCGGAAGGGCGGCGCGACCTTATTCTTGACCACCTTCACCCGAACGCGGCTACCGATAGTCTCCTGACCGTTCTTCAGAGTCTCAATGCGACGGATGTCCATCCGCACTGATGCATAGAACTTCAGCGCCTGACCGCCAGTAGTAGTCTCCGGCGAACCGAACATCACACCGATCTTCAGGCGAAGCTGATTGAGAAAGATGACAACGGCACGCGATTTGCTAATGGCACCGGAAAGTTTGCGCAGCGCCTGGCTCATTAACCGCGCCTGCAGACCAGGGAGCGCGTCGCCCATGTCACCCTCGATCTCGGCACGCGGTACCAGCGCTGCAACTGAGTCGACAACAACCACATCGACTGCATTCGAGCGTACCAGCGTTTCGCAGATCTCGAGCGCCTGCTCACCGTAATCGGGTTGCGAGACCAGCAGATTGTTGACATCGACGCCACACCGCGACGCATAGACCGGATCGAACGCATGCTCGGCATCGATGAAGGCAGCGATACCGCCCATCCTCTGCGCCTCAGCGATGATATGTTGCGCCAGGGTCGTCTTACCGCTAGACTCTGGACCGTAGATTTCGATAACTCGACCGCGCGGCACGCCGCCGACGCCCAGTGCAATGTCGAGTGCAATCGATCCCGTGGGGATGACTTCGATCGCCAGTTTGGAACTGACTTCCCCCATCCGCATGATCGAGCCTTTGCCATATTTGCGGTCAATCTGGCTCATGGCTGCTGCCAGCGCCTTTTCTTTCTCCGGGGAGAGGGCCATGATCTGCGATCCTCCACTCATATGCTTACTTGTGCTTCTGCTATCAAGAACGCGCGCAAAAGTATGCAACGTTTTCTTCCTGTCCCAGGCGACCTGCGGCTGAGTCTGGTTGCAGCGGCGCTGTTCGGGCGCTGCAGCGCAGTTGGAGCACCGCGCCACAGTTGGGGTGCAGCAGCACAATACTCCATGGTGCTTTGCCTTGCCTTTTTACGACTCTACATGATCGCGCTAGTGCTGTCAAAGCGTTGCTACACATTATACTGGCATTATAGCACGGGGGTTCGCTTCGCACAAGTGGGCTATTTGGTTCACTTAATCAAGTACCAGCATCTCATGGCGCAGGCGATTCTGTGCGCACATCGGTGCGCACTGCTATACATCAGCGTACATTCCAGCCTTCATTATTGGTGAGCGACTCATCGCTTTCTGCGCCATACGGGGTTGCGCGCACGATGATGCGATACTTGAATTTGTCCGG
Organism: Roseiflexus sp.; assembly: GCA_017743475.1. GTDB lineage: Bacteria > Chloroflexota > Chloroflexia > Chloroflexales > Roseiflexaceae > Roseiflexus. Next base: position 24,827 of record JAGHYV010000040.1, read on the forward strand.
TCCGCGGTCGGGCCAGCAGGTGACCAGCGTGACCATCTCTTCGCTCGTTGGTGCGATGTAGAGGGCGTTCATCGCCTGCTGTTCAGGTGATACGCCTTCCTCGTGCACCATTACCTGTTCGCGCACAACGTAGAGGTACTGTTGACCGCTGGCAAACAGGATAATCTGGTCACCTTCTTTGACGTTGATCAGATCTTTGAAGACCTTGCCGTAGCCGCCAACGTGACCGGCAAGCACGATGTTGCTTCCTTCGCCTGGGTTGGCAGAGCCGCGATGATGCCCAACGGCGTATTCGGCGACCTGCCAGACAGCGACCTGCTGTCCATTCTGTTCTGCGACTTCCCATCCGACTTCGACGACTTTTGAATCGACACCAATGCTCGGAATGATGATGCGCGAAATCTGTGACGCGACCGATGGCCGGACGATGTCCGGAACATTGCTGACAAGTTGTCCTTCACCGGTGTTGAGACGGGGTGCAATGAACGGCAGCGGCGCGACGAATGGCGCTGGCTCTGCGTCGGAGGCGCGTGGCGCTGCGACCGGTGCGAGCAGCGGTGCGTCGGTATCGCCGCGAGCCGCGTAACGGTTGTAATCCGCCTGGGCGTAGATACCGCCAACATATGCCAGCAGGATGGTGCCGATCAGCATGAGTAGATTGCCCAGCGTCCAGTAGAGTTTTTCACGGAATGTTGTCGGGGCGCCGGCGCGACGACTCGCCCAGCGAAAAGGGTTAAGCAGGATACCTCCGACCTTCGGAAGTTTCTGTGCATTGATGATAGATTCGCGGATGGTGTGCTTCATCTTTACCTGGACTGCCCACGTGATTGACGCTTTTTCAGAGTGGATTCGCCTAAAGCATATGCTGCTGGCGTCTTTTTGCTTTTCTTAGTATAACGCACCATCGTCCAGTTGTAGATCTCAATTCAGCATCGAACGGTACGCGTGATAGTATTGTCGGGCAATTGCCGCCTGCGTGAAATGCGTCAGCACGCGATCCCGTCCGCGTTGCCCAAGGTCGTCGCGTAGCGCCGGATCGTCCGCCAGACGCTGCAGCGCATTGGCAAGCGCAGTAATGTCACCCTCGGGATAGATGATTCCGGCGTCGCCGACGACATCGGGAATGGCAGCCGATGAGGAGCCAATAACCGGGACGGCGCAACTCATCGCTTCGACCAGGATGCGTCCGAACTGTTCTTTCCAGGTGCGCGTTGTGTGTGATGGCAACACTAGCACGTCGAGTCGCCGCAGTTCGTCGGGAACGCTAGTCGAAGGGACGGCGGGATGCAGTTCGACACGCTCGCCGATGCCCAGTGCAGCAATCCGCGTCTCGATGGCCGGGCGCAGTACGCCATTGCCAATCAACCGCAAGCGCACCGATGGTGCCCGCGCGACGGCTTCCACCAGGTCGATCACCCCTTTCTCCGGCACGAGACGCCCGATGTAGCCGACGACTAGTGTAGCGTTGCGGCAGTCGCGCCGCGCAGGTGCGTACAGGTCGGGATCGACGCCAAACTGCGGCAGGATGGTGAGCGGTCCGGTGTAGCCGTGGCGCCGCATGATCGTGGCTGCCTCGGCGCTGCATGCAAAGGCATGCGCTGCATGGCGAAAGGCGTAGCGCTCGAACAGGTTGAAGGGCGGTGGATAGAATCGGTCGATGTTGGCGTAGTTATAGAAGCAACAGCGGGCTCTGTGCCGCACTCCTGCCCGCAGCGCCAGAAACGTCGCCAGATTGAACGACTCCTCATCGACGTGTACAATATCGGGGCGCGTCCGGCGCACCAGGCGCTCGAATGTCGGGTAAAAATGCAGGTGGTGGCGACCGTTGAACATAACCGGCAGCGTGACCAGTTGATAGCCAGCGGTAAATCGTCGTTCCAGCCGGATAACGCCGACGCGTGGTTCATGCCAGGCAGGCGGCACGGCGACGATCAATTCAACGTCGGGCAGGGCAGCCAGTTCTTCGCACTTCTTCTGGTATGCGCCGTTGACCAGCGCTTTGGAGATCATTAGAATGCGCATTGCATCAACTGGAACTGTTGAGTGTCGCTGCGTAGATTGCCAGCGTCTCGCGTGCCATACGATCCGGGCTGAACTGTGCCGCGCGCTCTAGTCCGCGTCGGGACAGATCGGCGCGCAGGGCGTCGTCCGCCAGCATTCGCCAGAGTGCAGCGCTCCATCCCGTTACGTCCTCCGGTGGAACGCGCAGCGCTGCATCGCCGACGACTTCGGGCAGGCTGGCAGCATCAGCGACGATTACTGGCGTACCGCATGCCATGGCTTCGAGCGGCGGTAAGCCAAACCCTTCGTAGCGCGACGGGAAGGCAAATACTGTTGCTGCAGCGTAGAGCAGTGGCGCGTCATCGTAGGGTACATCAATGCGCTTCACAAACGCGCCAGCTCTGGCGAACATGATGGTGGCATCCAGGTCAGGAAACATCCGTGGATCGTTGCCAGATGCACGTCCGGCAATCACCAGTGTGGCGGGAGGTCCGCCAGCGTACTGCATACGCGCAAATGCCCACACCAGCGTCGCCAGGTTCTTCCGCGCGTCCAGCCCGCCGACATAGTACACGAACGGGGGCGTGACGCCGTAGCGCGCGGCAACTTCCGTTTCGCTCAAGGTACGGTCGCGCGGGCGGAACTGTGCGCCAGCTGCCAGGTAGACGACCGCCAACCGCGCTGCGCGGCAGCCGAGGTGACGAATAATGTCGCCAGCACTATGGTACGAAATCGTGATAATCTGCGTTGCACGCCGCGCAGCGTGCGTGACCAGACGCATATAGAGACGCACCGCTGCCCGTCCTCGATACTCCGGCAGTATGAGCGGAATAATGTCCAGGATTGTCACGACGGTCGGCAGCGGCGAGCGTAGCGGCGGCGCGAAGTACGGCACATGCAGCAAATCTGCGTTCAGGCGCAGCGTGGCTCGTGGGACGGCGATTTGCTCGAACCAGACCTTCGCCAGGTTCGCATTGCGCCCATCGAACGGCGTGGGCACAGGCACCGCCTGAACATTCGGTGGCAGCGGTTCAGCGACCGGACGAAAGGCAGGCAGGAGCAGAGTCACTCGCACATCGGGCGCAATGGCTGACAGGGCATGGACGAGCATGCGCAGGTATTGGCCGCTGCCAACAGTCGGTTGAGACCAGAACATGGCGTTGATAGCGAGATGCACGTTGCAAGCCTGTTTCCTTTCCAGATCGGGATCATTGTACCAGAGGTTCGGTTTGCAACCGCTCTGGCTTCTTTCTGGTATACTGCGGTGTCACGATACTGATGCACAGGTTTGGAAGGGAGTTGCGTGTGCTAACCATCCAGGAGATCATGGCGATCATTCCCCATCGTTATCCGTTTCTGCTGATCGACCGCATTCTTGAACTCGAGCCGGGGCAGCGCGCGGTTGGCGAGAAACTGGTGACGATCGGCGAACCATATTTTCAGGGACACTTTCCTAACCATCCGATCATGCCGGGGGTGTTGATCGTTGAGGCGTTGGCGCAGACCGGCGCCGTGGCGGCGCTAAGTCTGCCGGAAAACCGGGGAAAGACGGCGTTCTTCGCCGGGATCGATGGGGTGCGTTTCCGCAAGCCGGTCTATCCTGGCGATACGTTGCGGCTGGAGGTGCGGTTCGACAAAATGCGGCGCGGCATCGGCAAAGGCACGGGGGTTGCGACTGTGAACGGGCAGGTGGTGTGTGAGGGAGAGTTGATGTTTGCGTTGAGCGGTGAAGATTGAAGGAAGGTTGGAGCGTTGAACGTTGAGCGTTGAACGTTGGAACGTTGAGCGTTGAGCGTTGGAAGGTTGAGCGTTGAATGTTGTGAAGGGGTCGTGGCGCGCATTGAAGAGATCGCATACAATGATTAAGGTAAAGACGTTGTTGTGGATGGAAAATGGTCAGATGCTCTATCCCGACATGTATCTAATTGCTGAAAGAGATGTTCGTGGATGAACCGCTGGAAAGACTGGTACGATCAGGGGAAACGAGATTATACGCGAGCCCTCCTGGATATTCAGTATGGATACTACGAATGGGCTTGTTTCACCCTTCAGCAATCGTCTGAAAAGGTGATCAAAGCGCTGGGACTGGCCCGAGGCGTGACTCTTTGGGGCCATTCGCTTACCGAAATGCTGAAACTCCTCCAGCAAGACCTAGAGATACCTAAGGAGATCCTGGACAGCGCCCGTCTGCTCGATCTCTACTACATCCCACCTCGATATCCGAATGGTTTCGCCTCAGGAAAGCCAGCCGATTATTTCACCGAGACGCAGGCGCAGGAGGGATTACATGCGGCAGATCGAATCATTCGGTTCTGTGAAGGCTATCTCCTTGGATCGGGATGAGACCATCCGACGCCTGAAAGAGGTTGCTGCTGCGGCATTGGTGACCTTTCCCCAACTGTACGAGGTGCGCCTGATCGGTTCTCTGGCTACAGGTGTCCACACGGGGACGAGCGACGTTGACATCCTGCTTCGAGTCCATGAACGGTCGGGAAACCCGATTGATGAAATGAAGCCATACTTCTTCTTTTTTTCACAGCGTCTCGAGATCGGCATTGACCTTCTTCTTTTCGACAAGACGCTTCCTGAAGGGATGGAAAAGATCATACAGGGAAGCATCCTCCTGGCCACACGAAGTGCAGATACAAACGATGCAGAATAAGGGGGCAATATCTCACCTCTGCGGCAAGAAGTCCAGAATAGTGCACCAGGTCTGAACATGAACCGGAAATCTGTCCGGTCGGGGTTTTGACCGTTGACATGCGATTGTCCCGTTACTGGAACGACGAAGCCTCTTGCCAGACTGCCAGACTATGTTAAGATAGATCATGCAAAGCCGGAGTGGCGGAACGGCAGACGCTTCGGTCTTAAAAACCGATGGGGGCAACCCCGTACGGGTTCGAGTCCCGTCTCCGGCACCAGCGCTGCGCATTCTTGAGATCTTCGCACGCCGCTCACCTGACAGCCGAACTCATCGACAGTAGACACGATCATCGATACGATGATCGACGTTTTGCAGTGGTACACGTAAGTGTTCACATTTCTCCGGGCAGCGAGGCATCTTGCCCTCGTAGACGCGATGAAGGCAGGACGCCATTGCTTCCAGACACGTTCCCAGGTGTGAACAGTTACTAGCATATCCACTCCACGCTAGCGCTACCGTTCCACGACTTCTAACGCGAGGACAATCCGGATCACCTCTGCGACACACCGGCAAGATGGTCTGCGTTTTGTCCTTCGACTGCGTTAGCCTGAATCTTTCCATCCGGTATCTCACTCGATGACCAAGTCACGTTCCGAAGAGCCTGTGCGTCACAAAATCCTTTGCTGAACGGCTTCCTGTACGAAAAAATGCTCCAAAGACTCAAAATACACTTTCGTAAATTATTTGTTGCAAAACCTCTACTTTGAGAGGATTGACTCATTCTGCGTGGATCGTATATGCTTCCCCAGGAAATGCTCTGAGAGGAGGTATCGAATGGATTGGCAGAAGTATAACCCACCGGTTGATGCAGCTGACATTCTCTCGAAGTGTCCCAGCCTGGTCATAGCCAGCTCTATAGCTGAACTCGTTGATCTAGCATGTGGTGGCAGTGGCAGCGACAGCTTCGAGGTGGCGTTCGACGTTAAAGGTTTAGGCAGAGTTGTTGAGGCAACGGTAGCCCGCGTGCGCAATGGTGTCGCTGCTAACTACCCTGAACCATATATGCGTCGTCGTGACCCGGACTGCATGTTCATCGCCGACGACCTACCGACGAACAAGCCACGTTTCAAAGATCGATTCGGCTACGACTTTGCCGAGTTACGTCGAGAGACATTCGAGTGGCTGAAGACCCAGCCTTTGGCGATGTTCGGTTTCACCGCCGGGCAGCGAGGTATGGGACAGGATGCACTGGTGATTGCTCCGGCCAACACCGGTTTCTTCGCCCTCGGGTTGGCGTTGCTTCAGGGTATCACCGCCTATGAAGACATCCCCCCCAACTTCCATCCTACGGCAATCATCTACGTTGCGCCGCCGTTCCGTCACACGCACTTCGATGGCAAGCAGGTCGTTGTTCACAATCGTCGAGACGGTCTGCACGAAATGTTTTCCTACAATCTCTACCCCGGTCCAAGCGCCAAGAAGGGAGTCTACGGGGTCCTCATTAACCAGGGGGTCCGGGAGGGCTGGGTCACTGCCCACTGCTCCACAGTGCAGGTTGTCACGCCCTACGACAACGTGGTGACAATTATGCACGAGGGGGCAAGCGGTGGCGGCAAAAGCGAGATGCTGGAGCAGATACATCGAGAGCCGGATGGCCGCCTGCTGCTTGGAGTGAATATCGTGACTGGCGAGCATCGCTATCTCGAGATCCCGCGTGCGTGCAGATTGCGTCCAGTGACAGATGATATGGCGTTGTGCCATCCGTCGCTTCAGAACAATCAGCGCAAACTGCGGCTCACCGATGCCGAAGACGGCTGGTTTGTCCGCGTTAATCACATCACACGCTACGGTACCGACATCCACCTCGAGCGCCTGACTGCACAGCCTGAAGAGCCGTTACTCTTCCTAAATATTGATGCGGTCCCTAGAAGTCGCGCGCTCATCTGGGAGCATATTTACGATGCACCCGGTAAGCCCTGCCCAAACCCGCGCGTCATTCTCCCGCGCCGGATTGTTCCGGGCGTTGTTTTCGAGCCGGTGACGGTCGATATTCGCAGCTTTGGCGTTCGCACACCGCCATGCACCCGCGAGCGCCCAACCTATGGCATTATCGGGTTGTTCCACATCCTGCCGCCAGCGCTTGCCTGGCTGTGGCGTCTGGTCGCTCCGCGCGGTCACGATAATCCGAGCATCGTTGAAACCGAGGGTATGAGTAGCGAAGGCGTCGGCTCGTACTGGCCCTTCACAACCGGTCGTCGGGTCGATCAGGCCAACCTGCTGCTCAGGCAGTTTCAGGAAAACACGCAGATGCGCTACATTCTCTGCCCAAACCAGCATGTCGGCGCATGGAAGGTCGGATTTATGCCGCAGTGGATCGCGCGTGAATACCTGGCACGGCGTGGAAACGCTCAGTTCTCTCCAGAGCAGATTCAGCCTGCGCGCTGCCCGCTATTGGGATACGCACTCTTCCAGCTCTCGGTTGAAGGACGATCTATCGCCCGCTGGTTCCTCCAGGTCGACACCCAGCCAGAGGTTGGGCCGGAAGCTTACGATAAGGGGGCGGCGATCTTGTATGCCTTCTTCCGCAAATGTCTGGCAGACTTCCGTGATCCAGAGCTCGACCCGCTTGGACATCGGATCATCGAGTGCTGCCTTGATGGCGGTACGCTGCAGGATTATGAGGCGCTGATTCCGAGCAACTGAAGAACTTCGGATCGTTCAGAGAGGTGTCGTTGACCCTCTTCCCCCCTGCCCCCTTCTCCCACATGGGGAGAAGGGGGAGTGTGGGGCGTTCTGATGCTCTACTGCCCCTCTTCCCCCTGCCCCCTTGCATGCAACCATCGTATCCAGCGCTTCAGTGCTACTGGAACCTTCCTCGGCACGTGGGGGTCGTATGGCAGTGGCAACGGGCAGTTTGAGCGCCCTAAAGGCTTGGCCATCGCACCCGATGGCACGGTCTACGCGGCGGATACCAACAACGCCCGCATCCAGCGCTTCAGCGCCAACGGCGCGTTCCTTAGCGCGTGGGGAAGTGGGGTAGCGGCAACGGGCAGTTCTCTAATCCTAAAAGCGTGGCAATCGCGCCTGATAGCACGGTTTACGTGACGGATGAAGGCAACTACCGCATCTAGCACTTCAGCGCCGATGGAACCTTCCTCGGCGCGTGGGGAGCGTGGGGCACAGGCAATGGACGGTTCAAATGGCCTCGCGGCATGGCAGTGGCTCCTGACGGGACTGTTTATGTAGCAGATACTCTTAACAATCGCATTCCAGGTATTCGGCACGCAGTACCCTGCCTCCTGGCGCGGCGAATTCTTCGCCAACGACCTCGCCGGACCGGTGTTGCACGTTGAAAACGTCTCCGAGCTGTTCCTCAACCGCTCATGGACCGGGCAACCGGCGGCGAACATCCCTGCCGACCATTTCACCAGTCGCTGGCTGCGCTACGTCAACTTCCCGACCGCCGGACGCTACCGCTTCACCATCAGCGCCGATGACGGCGTCCGTTTTTGGGTCGATGACTGGCTAGTGGTCGAGTCCTGGCAGCCGCAGTCGCTCACCCGCGAGGTCACCGTTGAACTGTCGGCAGGCTACCATCGGCTGCTGCTCGAACATTGGGATCAGCAGGGCGTGGCGACGCTCGCACTGGAGTGGACGCGCATAGACAACACGACGCCCTCGCCGACGGCGACTCCATCGCCGACGGTGACTCCATCGCCGACCGCGACACCCACGCCCACCCCAATGGCCACGCCATCGCCGACAGCGACGGCCATCCCGACGGTGACTCCATCGCCGACGGCGACGCCCATGCGGACGCCCACGCCTACCCCACCGGACAACTCCGTCATTGGGGTGGATCTAACAATCGGCCTGTATCGCAATCCAAACAGCGAGGAGCGGGCGGTTTACGAGGAGATGATTCGCTACTTCGCCGATGCCCTCTTCGAGATGTCGAACGGCGCGCACAAGTTGCGCACGGTGCGTATCTATCCGAACACGACATCCAAAAAAGACATTATCTGGGTAGACCAGTGCTGGCCGCAAGCCACAATCTCAGGGTACGGGAGGGCACAGTACGGTGTGCTCATTCTGATGTGCGACAGCTTTGGGAGCTACAATTACTTGCAGAACCGGCGCGCCTGGGAGAATGCGGGTATACCCTTGCTCACGAAATGGGACACTACTTCTACTCGCTGTACGATGAATACCGAACGGATGACCCATGCGACCCAACAAGACCGAGTAGACCGTGCCGGGACGACACACCGGTCTCGCCATCGGTGATGCATAGTCAGTGGAATGCTGTGAGAGGTCAATACAGCTGGCTGAACTTCTCATCGGCGGCGAATTACAGCACGAGAACGGCTCAGTATCGTATGTATCGGGCAAGCGGTTGGGAGACGCTGATCCGGCGACCGGAGCACGACCCGCGCGATGGCATCCTGGCAAATGCCCCCCGCCGGTTGTACCACCCCGAACTGCAGAATGTCGCTCTGGCGTCTGACCAACTCCCTCGCATCGACCTCATCACCGGGCATCAGGCACGCAGTATGCTCCGGATTATCTGGGAACAGCCAGCCAGCGCGGCACTGGCCAGCGCCGAGATTACGGCTAGCCCGTTCGCGTTGGAAGGCAACAATGTCACTTACCCGCAACCGGTGCGGCTGATTGCTACGTTGCAACGCAGGCTGCCGATTGCCAACGCAGTCGTGCAGGGGGAGGTCACGCTGCCGAACGGTCAGACCCAACTGCTGACCTTCCGCGATGATGGGGTTACCCCCGATGCACTTGCCGACGATGGACGGTACTCGGCGCTCTTCATCCCAACCCAGGACGGCGCGCATCAATATCGGGTCACGTTCACCAACCCCAATCAATCGGCAGCTGAGGTCTACAATGGCCTGGAACTCGCGCCGCCGCCGGGGTACCAACCAGACGATTCGCTGCTGTCGCCCGTACCGGTCGGCGAGAACTTCACTGTCAGCGCCCAGGCGACAATAGTGGTCAACGGGGTGAGGAGTGATGACCACGGGAACGATCCCGGTACGGCTAGTCTGCTGAATACCGATAACCTTGACCGATGGGGGCATATCGAGCAGCCCGGCGACCGTGACCTGTTCCGCATCACCCTACCGCAGGATATGACCATCGTGGTGCGCGTGACCAATCGGGCAGCGGGGATGCAACCGCGCCTGCGCCTGCTCGCCACGGATGGGACGACGCCGGTATCGGCATTGTCGCTGGCGGAGAACTACCCGGCGCTGGTGTACACGGCACGAGCAGGCAGCGTGATCTATGCTGAGGTAAGCCACGTCGACCCCATAGCGGGGAGGAGCTTGTACCGGATCAGTGCGGGTTTGGCAATCGCAAGTGATGGGCTGAACCAGGTGTATATACCCTTGGTGAAGCGGTGATCCCCGCTCAGGAGACGACGGCGGGCAGATCGGGAGCGGCAGCGAGCAGTGCACCTCCTTGCGCCTGGACATGTCCAGGCGCGATCCGCTCTAGAACCGGGCAGGTTCTTGCCGCCCCCGGCGACTGACCCGCAAGAGCAGGACACCCTCGCCTCTCAAGGTTAGAGTTCCTGTCTCGCTCGCGCAGGCAGGCTTTGTCCTGGATAGCCGAGGGGTTTCCTCCGACGGTTCACACCAGCCTGCGCAGACGAGCTTTGCCCCGCATAGCCGAGGACTTTAGCTCCATGGGCCAGTTCGGGATACCGGATTATAGCAGTTTTCACAAAGGTTGAGCCTCATGGACGAGGTTGAACATTCCCAGAGTCGCGTACCCTCGAGGCAACCGAAATGAATTTCGGTCTACTTCAATACGCGTCGGAGCAGGGCGGCACGGGCGTAGGAGGCAACTCTACAGCATACTCTTCAACTCTTCGGCAGCTTTGCGCGTCATACCCGGCACAGCAGCGAGTTCATCGACGGTCGCGTTGCGAATGCCTTCTAGCGACCCGAAGTGCTTCAGCAGCATCTGTCGCCGTTTCGGACCGATGCCGGGTATTTCTTCGAGCTGCGACGATGTCGCCGATTTGCTGCGCAGTTTGCGGTGGTAGTCTTTGGCAAAGCGGTCGGCTTCTTCGTCAATCATGCGAATGAGACGCAGCGCAGCGCTGTCGCGTTCGAGCACAATAACATCACTCGCGCCAGGCAGCAACAGGTCGAAGCGATCACGGTTCGGTCCCTTGACCACCCCCGCGATCGGGATATGGTCGAAGCGCAGTTCGCGCAGCGCCTGGATCGCTCCGTTCAGTTGTCCGACGCCGCCATCAATCAGGATCAGATCGGGCAGTTCCGCCCAGGTTTCCTGGCGTTCAATGTCGGCGTGCGATCCCGGCGTGTCGGTCTTCTCCGCTTCTTCCTGGTCGTCTGCTTCTGCTGGACCGTTGATGCCACCGTTCATCAGCTGATCTCCCAATTGCTGTTCTTCTTCTCCGATGAGCATCGCAGCGCGACGGAAGCGGCGGCGCAGGATTTCCTGGATTGACGCGACATCATTGGCGCCCTGAACGGTTTTGATCCTGAACTTGCGGTAGCGGCTCTTCTTTGGCTCGCCGCGCTCGAAGACGACCATCGCTCCGACGGCGTGGCTTCCCTGGATGTTCGAGACATCGAAGCATTCGATGCGCGTCGGCAGTGCGCTCAAGCCAAGCAGATCGCGCACTTCGCTCAACCCTGCCACGGCGCGTTGCTCGCTGTTGAGCCACTGCAACCGCAGTTCTTCGAGTTTCTGGCGCGCGTTCTGTTCCGCCAGTTCGACGAGACGACGCTTTTCGCCGCGTTGTGGCGTGTGCAGCGTGATTTTGCGCCCCGCTTTCTGCGTCAGCCATTGCTCGATCACTGCCGGTTCATCGAGCGGCGTCGGCAACAGTAACGCTGCGGGGAGTTCAGCAGCCGTATCGTAGAACTGGGTCAGAAATGAGGCAAGCAGGTCTTCGTTGCGCTCCCCTTCGGCATTTTGCAGCGGAAACGATTCGGCGCTGATCAGTTTCCCGGCGCGAATGCACAAGACCTGGACGACTGCCATCCCTTCCTCGCGCGCCAGACCGATGACGTCCTGATCGGCATCGTCGTGACGCAGCACCTGCTGGCGCTGGCTGATCAACTCAATGTCGCGGATGCTATCGCGCAACCGGGCAGCGCGCTCGAAATCGAGCCGTTCTGCCGCTTCTTCCATCTGGCGGCGCAACGTTTTCACCACCAGGTCGCTCTTCCCTTCCAGAAAACGACACACTGACTCGATGGTGGCACGGTATTCTTCCTGGTTCACCAGACCAGGCACGCACGGACCCAGGCATCGCTTGATGTCGTAATATAGGCATGGCTTACCCATCCGCCGATGGCGGTTAAACTTGTCGTCGGGGCAGCGCGACGGCGGGCGAAAGGCGAACAGCCGGTTGAGCTGGTCAAGCGTGCGGTAGACCGCTCCAGCGCTGGAGTAGGGTCCGAAGTAGCGTGCGCCCTCTTCCCAGCGCGGGTTACGCGTGGCAAAGATGCGGGGCCAGGTTTCATGCAACGTTACTTTGATATATGGGTAACTCTTGTCGTCCTTCAACAGCACATTAAAGCGCGGACGGTGCTGCTTGATGAGAGTCATTTCGAGCAGCAACGCTTCGAGTTCGGTGGACGTAACGATCACCTGAAAATCGGCGATCTGTTCGACCAGTCGCGCCGTCTTCCCATAGGGATCGCTGGTCTGGTTGAAGTAGGATCGCATCCGATCGCGCAGACGCTTGCTCTTGCCGACGTAGATGATCTTCCCCTGGGCGTTCTTCCAGAGATAGACGCCGGGTGCGAGCGGAACGGCGCGCAACCGTTCTTCAAAGGCGGTCGGATCCGCAATTGCAGTATGCTTCAGGTCAGGCATATCTGTATTATACCATTCTGGAACCTGTCGCTGTACCTGAAAAAAGTGGTACAATCGTGGATGCACTTCTGCTCGTTCGGAAAGATCTTCACTATCACATCACGGAAGGACGGAGCCATGTCCAGCGACCTCAAACGCCGCAGTCGCACCATTACCGATGGGCGCACCCGTGCCGGGGCGCGCGCCATGCTCAAGGCAATTGGCTTCACCGACGAAGACCTGGCGAAGCCGATCATCGGCATTGCCAATACCTGGATCGAGACGATGCCATGCAACATCAACCTGCGCGCGCTGGCGGCGCGGGTCAAGGAAGGCGTGCGCGCTGCCGGCGGCACGCCGATGGAGTTCAACACCGTCGCTATCGCCGATGGCGTCACCATGGGTACGGAAGGGATGAAGGCGTCGCTGATCAGCCGCGACCTGATCGCCGACTCGATCGAACTGATGGGGCGCGGGTATATGTTCGACGCGATCATCGCGCTGGTGGCATGCGACAAAACGATCCCCGGAGCGGCGATGGGATTGACGCGCCTGAATATCCCCGGCTTCCTGCTCTACGGCGGATCAATTGCTCCCGGTCACTGGCGCGGCAAAGAGATCACCATCCAGCATGTGTACGAAGCGATCGGCGCAGTTGCCGCCGGTAAGATGACCGATGAAGAACTGAAAGAGATTGAAGATGCCGCATGTCCCGGTCCGGGAGCATGCGGCGGCCAGTACACTGCCAACACGATGGCAACCGTGATGGAAATCATTGGTCTCTCGCCAATGGGGACAGCTGCAGTGCCAGCTGCCGACCCGCGTAAAGATTCGGTTGGATACCGTGCTGGGCAGTTGATTATGGATGTGCTGCGACGCGATCTGAAGCCGCGTGATATTCTGACACGGGCAGCGTTTGAGAATGCAATCGCTAGCGTGGCGTTTACTGGCGGCTCAACCAACGCGGTACTCCATCTACTGGCGCTGGCGCGTGAGGCAGGCGTGCCGCTAACACTCGACGATTTCGACGCGATCAGTCGTCGTACACCGCTCTGCTGCGACCTGATGCCGAGTGGAAAGTACTCTGCTATTCATATCGATCAGGCAGGCGGCATTCAGGTGATTGCAAAACGCCTGATCGATGGCGGTTTCGCGCACGGCGATGCAATTACCATCACCGGTCGCACCCTGGCGGAAGAGGCGGCGGATGCCGTCGAAACGCCAGGTCAGGATGTGATCCGTCCGCTCGATAATCCGATCAAGCCAACAGGCGGGTTGCTGGTGCTGCGCGGCAATCTTGCGCCCGAAGGATCGGTAGTCAAACTGTTCGGTTACGAGCGCACCTACCATCGCGGCCCGGCGCGAGTCTTTGATGGTGAAGAGGCGGCGATGGCCGCCATTGTTAGCGGTGGAATTCGCCCGGACGATATTGTGGTTATTCGCTACGAAGGACCGCGCGGCGGTCCTGGCATGCGCGAGATGCTCGGCGTTACCTCCGCGATTGTCGGTGCTGGACTTGGACAGTCGGTCTCGCTCATTACCGATGGACGCTTCAGCGGCGCCACACGCGGCGTGATGATCGGACACGTGGCACCGGAAGCGGCGCGTGGCGGTCCGCTTGCGATTGTGCAGGAAGGGGATGAGATCGAGATCAATCTTGACGAGCGCCGTGTCGATCTGCTGCTGTCAGAAGAAGAGATTGCCGACCGGTTGATCGCCTGGCAGCCGCCGCCGCCACGTTATGAGTGGGGCGTGATGGCGCGCTACAGTGCGCTGGTGTCGTCGGCGTCCGAAGGTGCCGTGCTGGTAACGCCGTGAACAGCGCAGGTCAAGGAATAGTCGCTCTCGACAGATGACGGTCGGTGCAGGGGTGGCGTTATCCTGCGACCGTATGCGCAATCTGTGTGCCCGACTCGATAGTTAGGCGAAGCGCACCGAGACGCCGCCTGACGGCGCACAGATTGCAGTGCAGGAGAAGGCATTATGCGAGAAGGTGCCGGAGGTCGAGAAATATCTCCTTGTTCCCGATCTGCGACCTGGTTAGGCGAATAATCTCAACCATGGGGTGCGTTTGCCGGAGAAGTTGACGAACGTTGCTGAAGTGGTCCAACCCGGCGATTACCGTCCGACCGACGCGGCAGAAGCGATATTTCAGGACTTCGCAGCGTGCATTGCTGTCTAGACTGCGTATTTTGAGGCTTTGATCGAAAGCGATTTGCTAGCGTCGAACACTGCGATTGCCGGTGCTGACTTCGGGGCGATTATGCTACCGGTAACATCAGCGAAATATCTGGACAGACAGTGATTCGGGTTGGAGATAGGGTTAAACATTTTGGATGGGCTTTGCAGACAGGGATGGGAACGAAGCCAAATACGGAGAAACGTCACGTATAGACAACACTGTTTCCCATCCCTAGAACGCTCTTTCCTACTCTAGATACGCCTGCAACCGTGCACCAATGCCAGGACGACGCAACTGACGCAATGCATCAGCCTCGATCTGTCGGGTGCGCTCGCGGGTGATGCCAAAGGCAGATCCGACCTCCTCCAGCGTGCGGCGGCGTCCGTCGGTCAAGCCATACCTCAACTGGAGTACAGCACGCTCACGATCAGGCAGTTCCATCAGCGCCTGCGCCAGGTCTTGCTGGAGCATGCGTCGGGTTGCGATCTCTATGGGCGCATCGGCATCGTCGTCAGCCAGCAACTCACTGATCTGCCCTTCGCCATCACTAGTGATCGGTTGTTCCAGCGAAATCGGTTGCGCCGACGCCTGCAACAGGAGTTTGACTTTATGCTCTGGCATATTGATAGCTGCCGCGATTTCTTCGACAGTTGGTTCGCGCTCCAGTGACTGCTCAAGCCGCCGGGCAACACGGCGTAACTGTGCAATAACATCACTCAAGTGCACCGGCAACCGGATCAGGCGACTCTGCTCGGCAATAGCGCGCGTAATTGCCTGACGAATCCACCAAGTTGCATACGTCGAAAAGCGATTACCTTTGCCAGCATCGAACTTCTCAACCGCGCGCATCAGACCGATATTCCCTTCCTGCACCAGGTCCATGAAGGAGAGTGGTCCACCGATGTACTTTTTGGCGATGCTGACGACCAGACGCAGATTCGCCTGAATAAGTCGTCGCCGCGCTTCTTCGGCCTGCATCACGCGCCGCTCGAGCATCAGGCGCTCGGTGAGCGATTCGAAGCGATGCGATTTCAATCTCTCCTGAGCCTCTCGACCAGCACGAATGTCGTTTGCCAAAGCAATCTCCTCTTCGGCGCTCAGCAGACTAACCTGCCCGATCTCGCGCAGATACATTTGTGTTGTGTCATCGATAGCTTCACTGCGGGAGAGGCGTCTTTCGTCCAGATCGTTGATATCGGTCAGCCAGACAGAGTCGAACTCTTCAGCACTGAGATCGTTTTCAATACGATGCTGGTCTTTGGCGCAGATTTGGACCTGATTCATCACGGTACTCCGGTAGCTTTATGTGAATCTATCCGTGTACTGTGTGGTACGCACTCTATTGACAGATGGATGTTCAATCGTTGAATATTCTTAGGATCCTAATCTCTGGAAGATCCTTCTCCCTGTGCTATCCTCTGTGCTGCGCTGCTTATAGC
Source organism: Roseiflexus sp. (assembly GCA_017743475.1). Lineage (GTDB taxonomy): Bacteria > Chloroflexota > Chloroflexia > Chloroflexales > Roseiflexaceae > Roseiflexus. The sequence continues at coordinate 40,947 of JAGHYV010000040.1, forward strand.
AAACCTTAGCCAATGGAATGCATTCCTGCCGAAGCGCTCTGATGGTCGTGATGGAATGTTCCTGGCGCACAGGAACAGTGCGCATTCACGCATCGTCTGGGTGCGCAGACGTCTTGTCTGCATAAGTGATACGACCCATTACGGGAGCGAGAGCATCATGCAAGGGATGGACTGCTGCACGCTTTGCAGCAGACGCGAGCGCACGCTTGCCGTGTTCCCCGCTGCTCCAACCACGGGACGCCGCCCACACGCAGGGGCTGCATCTCGTCCACCGCGCCTCACGCACTGATGGTCAGGATCCGACCCGCTGGACCCTGGTAGGCATCCGCCACGCCTGCCCCTGGTTCCACGCCCGTGTGATGCCCGGCGTCCCCCCCTGGAGCGGCGCCGCGTCGTCTGGCGCTGGGCCCGCGCCCGTATGCCTGGATGCTGCCAGCGCACTGACCGCGCTGGCCACCGTCAGCGAACCGATGCGGGCCAATCCCCGGCGCACCTGCGGGCGCAGGCGCGCCGCGGCGACGATTGCACGCTACCCCGCGTGGGCCTGGGCCGCTGCCATGCGGGGCGCTGCCCAGGCGCACGCCGCGCTCCGGCAGTGCGCCGTCACCTTGACGCGGGTCGGCGCCCCGCGGGATGCGCCGACCAGTCCGGTCGGTTTTTGACGCGCGCAGCGCAGCAGGCTCGCGCCGTCGGGACCGTTCTCTCACGATATCCGTAGCGCGTCTTCCGCTGCCGCGGCTATGGAAGTCGGACCCGACCCCCGACCGGTGCATCCTCATCCGGATTGCCTGGTGACCCCGGCGCCCCGCCCTGCGTCCTCTCCCGTCTTTCGAGCAGGCCATTGGTCCACTAAACCTCGTGCTGCGGCAAGACGGCAGCGGGGGTGGCGCCGATTGCCGATTCTGATGGTCCCGGCGCTGCCCTCTGCCGCGTGGCGCCGTCTCACTGAGAACAGCGGCGGCGCCTGCGGCGGCACACGGGGACCCATCTGCCGTGCTGGACGGGCGATCTGCTCAGGGTGCGAGCGGAGTTGATTGCTTCATATCCAGGTGCGCTGGCGGTTCGACCAACCTGCTCTATTGGTCTATCTACCGGAAAAGACCATAAGCCCTCGGCTATCCGGGGCGAAGCTTGCCTGTGCGGGCGAGAGCGGATTATGTAG
>JAGHYV010000137.1 GCA_017743475.1 Roseiflexus sp.
ATCTCCGGCGCCGGTTCGACCGGCGCACGCGGCGGTGTATCGAGCGTTTCGACGCCATCAGACGATGGTTTATCAGTGGTCTGGGGGCGATGGCGCAGGCGCACGCCGCGGGTAAAGAGGTAGACCGTCGCTGCCAGACCGCCGAAAAGTGCCAGCGGTTCATAGAGCGACATGAGCATCAGATAGTAGTACCACGGTTGATCGCCGCGCGCATATTCCTGTTGTGAACCGAGCCAGTATGCAAGTCCAGCGTACAGTCCAGCGAACACGCTCTGCATGTCGGCAAAGAATGTGCTGTAGAGCACGACAAACATCGCTGCCAGCACACCGAGCGCAATCCAGAGGTGCGTGCGTTGCTCGCGCCAAAGCGCGACGAGTCGTGGAACAAACAACGGCGTTTGGTCCCACACCCGCGCCATGATCAACCCGCCGCTGGCAACCGTGAAGAAGAGCAGCGACATGCCGTCCGCGCGCAGCGTCGGCGTCAAGCGCCCATACCACAACCCGCTGATGATGCTCAGTTCGATCAGCACTGTGACAACAGCGATTGCGCTGAGGGCAATCGTCATGGTGCGGCGCGGCAGCAGTTCGTACAGCACGCGGATGATCAGGAACCAGCCGAAGATGAACCCAAGAATGTAGTAGAGTTCGTGGGTGGCCAGCGCCAGCGCGATGCCAACCGCCAGCAGGTATAGGTAACGCGGTTGTGCCGTATCGATATAGCGGAAGAAGCCGATCACGATCCAGAGCGTCCACAGGACCATCAACCCATCGTGGCGCGCAAAGCGAGTGTAGTACAGGAGCGTTGGCGTGAACGCCAGCAATACGCCCGCCAGCAGCGCACCGCGTGCGCCCAGGTAGGGGCGCAACATCCAGGTGGAAGCAACGAGCGCAATTCCGGCAAGCGCCTGCGGCAACCGTGCCTGAAAGTCGCCGTCGCCGAACAGAAAATAGGAAAAAAGGGTCAACACATAGAGTGACGGTCCGTGATACACCGGATCGTAGCAGTAGGTTGCCGATACACGTCCGCCCCAGCAGACGAAGCCGCCCGCGCCGGTGTAGAACTTCCAGCTCATCCAGGCGTGGATCGACTCGTCGTGGTGGAGCGCCATGCGTCCAAGCCCGTACAGATGCGCAATGATGCTCGCCACGAGGAGCAGTGCGAACAGTAGGACATCAACGGAAAGCCATGCCAGGCTCAACGGGCGATCCAGCCCGCCGGGAGCAACTGCGACGCTGCGCGGATCTCGTGAAAGGGTCGCCATAAAAACTGGCAGCGAGGACTGTCGCCTTACGAAAATAATTTTCCGGTGTGCCGAACTGTCTACGGGGCTAGAGCCCTCGGCTCTGCGGGGCGAAATCTGGATGTACAGGCTGGAGCAGAGTAATTGCTCAACAACCGCAAGGCGACAGCGAAAGCCGCCTTCCTCCTTTCAGTGACTGAGTAGTAAATGCTTGACAGTTTGCACGTGTTTACATTTCTCCTGAGAGCAAAGGTATCTTGCCCTTGTAGACACAATAGGGGCAGGATGCTTTCGCTTCCAGTCGTGTATGTCGTCCCTGGTGCGAACAGTTACGACGGTTGTCGAAATTTTGTGGCACATCGATTCTATGACCGATCCACGGTATAGACGCAGTGCTGATTGTGTTTCTTCCCCGAAGTACCGCTTTGTCTAACACCTGAAATGCCGACGGTATCGGTGAAATAAAAGACGCCATTGCGCGATTGTGGACGTCTTACTGCTCGCCGCCGAGACCCAGCCCGATCTCAGGCGCCACTTCTGGACGCACTGCGATGACAAAATCGGTCGAACCGAGCGGATGCGGCGGGATGCGGTACAGGATATAGTTCCAGAACTGCCGCGATGTAACCGGATCGAACGGCTGGCGCAGGAGACGCATCAGGAGTGACGAACGTTCGGTCACCTCAGCCGTCATCCAGTTGCGCGGCAGGCGATACGTTTCCTCTTCCGGGAACCACCAGCGCAACGGATAGCGTTGCACCACGAACCCCTCCAGAAAGCGGCGATTCTGCTCATTCTCGTAGTTTTCGAGCAGCATAAGCACGGCGATCACATCGTCGCCCGGAGCGCGCTGAAGTTGCGGCGGTTGCTCCTCGGTGCGGGCAAAACGAATCCGGTACCAATCCCACACTGTCTCGTTATCGTACCAGACCGTCGCTGTCGTTGCGCTGCTGCGCCGGCGCAGCGCCTCGTCAAGCCGGTCGATCACCCGCTTCACATCAGGCGATGTTTGGGTGTAGATCATCATCTCCCGCGGAACATCGCCGTAGCGGAAACTGAGTTGGTACGCGCTGCGTAGCGTGTAGATCGCCACAATCAGCGTGACTCCTGCCATCAGCGCGCCCAGCGCCCAGCGTCGCCCACGTAGCATCCACGCACCAGCGGTGAGCAGCGCAGTCAGCACCATCCAGAGCGGCGCGATCCACGGCGTGAGCGCCGCGATGTGCGGGTTGCCACTGATCGTCGCGTTGTTGATTGTTACACTTAGCAAGATCAGACAATAGGCACTAATAACTGTCAGCACTCCCAGGAAGATCGGGAACGGGCGCACGATCTGGCTCATTACTGATCCATGCTGTGCCTCATCATTATTGACCGTGCGACGCCACCATTCCAGCGCACGCCCCGCAGCCCACGCTCCCAGCAATGTGAGTGGCAGGGCAATGTGCACCGTCAACCATGGCATCTTTTCGCCTGCCCATGAGTAGAGTGCGAATGCGGCTATGCTCCACCACGCCAGGACAAACGGCAGCACTGTGGAGCTGCCCGGCGCAGTGGCAGTGTCAGGGGTTGTGCACGCAGGCGCGGCGTCTCCATCGGCGTCGGGATCGGCGCGGTTGCGTGTGTGGCGTCGCCGTTGCCATCCCAGCGCTCCCACCATCACCAGACCCGCCAGACCCCACAGGATCAGCAGCGGCTCGTAGATTGCCAGCAGTACGGCGTAGTAGTGCGGCGGTTGGCCACCGCGTTCAACCTCGTGCTGCGCCAACCAGTAGAGGAGCGAGCCAGTCGTACCGGTGATGACACCAGCAGTATTGGTCAGAAATGCCGTGAAGAACAGTGTATAAACCAGAAAAAAAAGCCCGCCCGCGATCAACAGACGCCGATCCTGCACCAGACTTGCAAAGACCGCAACCGTCGGATCGCCGCTCGCGCGCGCACGTTCCCAGCAGGTCATGCCGGTCGCGTCGCGCCGTCGCCAGGCGAGCCACCAAAGCGCCGCCAGCGTCGTTGGGACCAGCACGAGCCCGGTTAGGATCGCCGGATGCCCGAAGAACTCGCCAAGTTTGATGAAGTAGAGACCGAAATTATCGTCCGGTTGATGACGAACGCACAGCGCATAATCGTTGTCGAACGTCGCCAACGGGGGCCAGCCAAAGATCGGACCAGGGCGAGCGACGCGCATTGGGTTGGGCGGCGGGAAGGGTTGCTGTTCGCTTGGGCAGATGTACGGTCCAGCAACCCGATTAACCGTATCGCTGGTCGGAAACGGGCGTTCCGGGTATCCTGGCAGCCAGAAAACCAGCGCCACGACTACGACCCCCAGCGCCGCCAGAATTGCCACACCCGGCTTCCACACCTTCCAGAACAGCGCCAGCGCAACCGGCGGGACAAAGATCGCAAGATAGAGAAAGAAGGTCTCCATCGTCACAAACATCAACGCCAGCGCGAGAGCCATCACATACAGCCACAGCGGGCGTCTGGTCGCCGCGTAGCGCACCGCACCGATAAGCGCCAGCAACTCGAACACAATCGTGTACGGATCGTGACGAATGAAGCGCGCAATATACATGAAGGCAGGGGAGATCAGGAGATAAAGCGACGCCAGCAGCGCCGCACTACGCCCCAACTCATGGCGCAGCAGATAGGGCAGCATTACCAGCGCCACGCCGAACAGCGCCGGACCCAGGCGTGCGGTGGCATCGCTGACGCTGAACAGGAAATAGATCAGCGCGCCAAAGAAATAGAGAAAAGGACCGTGAAGCAGCGGATCGTGCACATACCCTTCGCCACGAAAGATCAGCCACGAAAAGAAGGCATGCAGCGTCTCATCGTGGTGCAGTGCGCGATCTCCCAGCCCCCACATTCGCGAAATCAGCGCCAGGAGGAGAATAGCGAGGTACGCAGCCTGTTCGAGCGTGAGCGTCACTGCGCGCGGGCGCGCCTTTGCGGGAGTTGCGCTATCGTCAGGCGTTACAGTGACCCGTGGCGGAAGTTCGGCAATCGACATGGTTCAGCTCAACGACCTCCGGATTCGCCCCCGGCGAGATTGTACACGATCCACAAGTGTCATCGCAAATTCGGGGTCACGAATATGCCAGATCGCCGAGTCGCGCCAGATCGACCAGATGAATGGCATCGTCATCGACCCGGATCAACCCAGCGGCACGAAAATCGCCGATCGCTTTTGTGACTGTTTCACGGTGTGACCCGATCAGTTCAGCAAGTTGCTGATGGGTCGAACGCACAGTAGGGGGCATGTCGCGTCGTTCTGCCCATAACCCCAGCAGTGCAGCCGCCAGGCGCTGCGGTACGCTCTTGAAGGCAATATCGGACAGTTTGCGCTCGATAGCGCGCAGGCGGCGACTCATTACCGTCATGAAGCGCAGGGCAAGCGACGGTTGCGCCTGCAATGCCCGACGGAGTGCGTCACGTCGCATCACCCCGACTGTGCAGGGAGTGACACCGACCGCATAACTATCATAATGCGCGACCTCCGCCAGCGTCACCTCGCCGAATACCGCTGGCGCATCGAGCAGCAGAACGGTGAGTGCGCGTCCTTCGGGCGAAATTGTGTAAAGGCGAACGCGCCCGCGGTACAACAGGTACATCTCTGCGCCCGGATCGTCCAGACCATAGAACACATAACCGGCAGGTCGCTGAACTGCCGCAATCTCGCAATGCATATCACGCAACGCTGCCATCAACTGTGGGAAAAGATCGGCATCGCTAATAATGTCAACTGGAGGAAGTGGATCGTGCGTATCAAGCATGGCTCTGTGCAGACTCTAAGTCACGAAGATGCCAGCAGTCGTTATGTGCGATTAACTGCCACTCCGTCCGTCCATCGCGGCTTGTGACCTGGCGCCAGTGCGTGATTGCGGTATTGCACATGTGAAAGGCATTACGTCCGCGCGCCTGAGGACCAAGCCCAAGCATGAAGAGAAACGATACTTCGACAATGCCGCCGTGACAAACGGCGACGATAGTTTTACCGTGATGGCGCGTAACCAGACGTTCGAGTGCTGCCGACGCGCGAAACTGAAAACTGGCCCAACTTTCACCGCCAGGAGCAATGGGCGTAAAATACTCTTTGAAAAAGAGGCTCATCTGGGGGAAGCGCGCGCGCGCTTCGTCGATATGCAAACCGTCCGCTTCACCAGGACGCAGTTCCTGCAGGTCGTCGTCCCAGTGGATTGGAAGATTGAGCGCCTCTGCCACCCGTTCGGCGGTCATGCGAGCGCGCGGCAGGGTACTGGCATACAGCACATCAGCTGCAATCTCCCCCTGCGCCAGCCGGCGTGCAAGTGCCTCCACCTGCGCAATGCCCCGCTCCGTCAATCCACGGTCGCCCCGCATCCCGCCCATGATCGGCTCTACATTCGAGTACGCTTCGCCGTGACGGATCAGATAGAGATTGGTGATCATGATGCCTCTCAAAGGAACCGTTTGGGTACGATTCTCTGCTTCTGCAAGGCACGTTCATCGACGGGCAGTGATCAGCGCAAACGCGCCGCGCCAGAGAGACATGATCGCCAGCACGGTTACAAACGTCACCAGTGCAAACGAGACCGGAATGGTCGTCTGCCGGATCAAGGCGCGCAACCCGAGCCCAATGGGCCAGGCGACGAGCCAGGTTAGCGCCGTGCGCGCCAGCATTGGTTGCAGCGCGCCAGTCACTTGAGCGCGATACGCGCCGAACAATGGAGCAACGGCAAACCACCCAATAATGAAGGGCGCCGCCGTTTCCGCAACCTGCGCCAGCGCCGTCAACCCCGCCTCCTCGCCGTGACTGGCGCGACCGAGAGCGGCAAAGATCAGCAGCGCCAGTGCATCACCGACCACGAGCAGCGCCGTTCGACGCGCGGCAACCGGTAAGGGATGAGGCTGTTCACGAGATGCCACTGCTCGTTTCTCCGTTTTGAGAACTGAGAACCAAGAACCCAGAACTAAGAACTGAGAACCAGGAACCAAAGTACCCTGCGAAAACCTGCGTCTTGCCTCATAACGCCGGATGCCTCCTGTGCACTCTCTGGGCTGGCGGCGGTCGCAAAACCAGGCCATGCCAGATTAGATACTGTGGCCACAGGCGGCTTCTTGCCCCAGGCAGTATACCACAGGCGCACTCCGCCTGGTTAGCAGCATCGCAGGGTGATCACCGTTGCTTCAGGGGGGCAGAGCAGGCGCAACGGTGCGCCCCCCAGACCACGCGAGACGTAGAGGGTCAGTCCATCCACCCGGTACTCGCCAATGACGTAGCGTTTGCCGTATCGCGGCAAGGTGAAAGGACCGAGCAGCGGGAGCCGCAAATGCCCGCCGTGGGTATGCCCCGACAGCTGCACGTGAATGCCAGCGTGTGCTGCACTTTCAGCAATATCGGGCGCATGCGACAGGAGCAGTTTGAACCCGCAAGCGGGGACGCCGCGCAATGCCTGACGCAATGAAGGACGACCGTCCCACACATCATCGATGCCAATCAGCCAGAGATCGCCTCCGTTCCACGACAGATGACGATGCTCATTCAGCAGTAATGGAATGTTCGCCAGCTTCAGCGCGGCGTGCAGGTCTGCCAGTCCTTCCCAGTGGTCGTGGTTGCCCGGCACGGCATAGACGCCGAGCGGCGCTTCCAAACCGCGCAGCAGGCGTGGAACATCGGGAATTGCCCAGTGATAAGTGACGATGTCGCCGGTGAACACGATCAGGTCAGGGCGCTCGCGTTGCATCTGTGCGACGCCCCATGCCAGGTTCGCCTCGCTATAGCGAAAACCGAGGTGGCTATCGGTCAAATGCCCGATGCGCAACCCATCGAGCGCAGGCGGCAGCGCCGGGATGCGCAAGGTCACACGCTCCAGAATCGGACGCGCCGGTTCTCTCAGCAGCATATGCCCGAGCGCAGCTGCGCCGAATGCACCGCCCGCCGCAGCGATGGGCCAGCCAAACAGATTGATCCCTGCCACTCCTGCAGCAGCTACGACTGCGCCAAGCCCAATCCATCCCTGGTTGACGTGCAGTCTGGTCACTTCGATCGTCTGGCGCCCGCGCAATGGCCGACGTTTGCGTGGACGAACCCTGAGCACCTGTGGCTCGTGCGGGTGTGTTTCGATTGGCACGTGGTATTCCTTTGCTGCGATGAATGAAGGCTTCGATGCAGTGCGCAGTGTAATCATGGCAACCTCGAAAAGTTTCTCCAGGCAAAAGTTGCGGAGTGATGCCTGACGCGCGGTCGGCATCAACGTTCAACCTTCTGACGTCCGCAAGGATACCACAACAAGCTTACAAGTCGATGAGCGTTGTCTGATATGCGGTAGCATTTGCCGGTCAGGTTGGTTCTCGCTGCTATGCGCTATACTTTTATGCAGTTCTGGAGTGGGGTTGATAAGGATGGGTCTTCCGCAAAAAGGTTATGTCACGCAGTAGTACAGTTGATGCAGAGAGGATTGATGGATAACGATGCGCTACATGCTATGGGGATTGTTCCTACCTGCTCGGCTTGGGTCAACAAGTGGTCTCAGGAAGTCTATGTCGACTCTATTTTGCCTGACAGCACTAAGCTCGGCCATGCGGAGCGAGCGAAGCAGGCGGAGCGTGTCGGCAGGAAGCGCAGGTTGAGCAGTTTTATGATTGGTTTTCGGTTTTGCTCAATCTCATTTGCAATTCGGTCTGATGTCTTACTGCCAAACAAGACTTCCCGATCTTTGGTGTAATCACCAAAACTAACCGTAAACTGCTTCGGAAAACGAACAGTATTGATAGCACCCAACTCTTGATAGAGCAGGTGAATCGCTTGCCGGTTGATAATGGCTTGATTTCGGTCATCATTCTCCTGTATCAAATCAAGCGATGAAACAATCTTCACCTATAAATCACCGATGCACCTTGCTTTGCGAGCCAATTGGTCATCACATGTGCAGAAGTAATCAGCCTGACCGGCTTCTGCTAAAGCCAGGTGAACTGCATCGAGGGGCTTGATGCCATGCTGCAAAAATTGGGAGCTCTCTCTTTGACACTTGTGGGTACGTTGATAGACGCCCTGGCTTTGGCGAGTACAAAGTAGCTATGCTCATGTTCGACGAATCGGCAAAGGATCTTGCCTGACCTCATAGACCAATGCTTTCGATGAAACCAGCTCAACTTTAGCGTTGCAAAGAGAGAATGCCAGGAACTGCTTCTGCTTCCAATACGATGCGAAACCAGTTGGGGGAACGGACGTTGAATAGCGCACAAGTCGAGATAGACTTTTATCATACTGTTATCCTAGCACATCTTCTTACCGGCAGTATGCCTGCCCGACTCTCCAACCCCTACTCAT
>JAGHYV010000004.1 GCA_017743475.1 Roseiflexus sp.
CCTGAGCGAGGCGTGACACGGACGGATATCAGTAGAACGGAATATTTCTTCAAAGACTATTAGCCCGACGGCTCGTGCGGTAGAGCGGATTTATTTCTCAATCTCCATAATTTCGGTCTACACTCCGCCGGAAGCGGACATCTCGTGCGACACGGCAGACCCGGACAGTAGTCAACGTATCTGAGCAATGCTGTAGATTTGATATGAGTCGCTATACTACGCCAGAAATAGCGAAGCCATCCCCTAAACGGGAGATAGCTTCGCTTTTCAGAACAATCCCGGCACATTATGCAGGGGAAGGTGCCCACTCTACTCGCCATGAACCTGCGTGCAAACTGCGCAGGTAACTGCCAGTGCAACAGGCAGGCGCAACGATAGTGCTAGTGTGCGAGTGCAATCTTCAGCACTTCGTCCATCGATGAAACCGGGATCAACTGCAACTCCTCACGCACTTTCTTCGGCAATTCGGCAATATCCTTGGCATTATCCTTCGGCAGAATGAAGGTGCGAATACCAGCGCGATGCGCTGCTAGCGTCTTTTCCTTCAAGCCACCAATAGGCAACACCTTGCCGCGCAGCGTAATCTCGCCGGTCATCGCCACGTCCCGCCGAACCGGTTTACCGGTCATCGCCGAGATCAGGGCGGTTGTCAACGTAATCCCAGCGGACGGACCATCCTTAGGCACCGCTCCTTCTGGTACGTGAATATGGATGTTATGCTCGTCAAAGTAACTTGGATCGATGCCAAACTGCTCAGCGCGGAAACGCGCATAACTCATTGCAGCCTGAGCACTCTCCTTCATCACCTCGCCGAGTTGTCCGGTCAACTGGAGACCGCCCTTGCCCCGCACTGGCAGCACCTCAATCGAGAGCACATCCCCACCAGTCGGCGACCAAGTCACTCCAGTCGCCACGCCCACCTCGTCCTTTTCCTCCGCCAGACCGAAGGTGTACCGCTCAGGACCGAGATAGTTCGGGATGTCAGGCGCATCGATGACGATTGGGAACTCAACCGGCTCACCATCGCTGGCTGCTGCCACTTTGCGCGCCGTCTTGCGGCACAGGCTGGCGATTTCGCGCTCCAGGTTGCGCACACCGGCTTCGCGCGTATACTCGCGCACCAGTTTGATAATCGCATCGTCAGTGATAATCAACTGATCCGGTGTCAACCCATGGAACTCACGCTGCTTGCGCACCAGGAACCCCTGCGCAATACCCAGTTTCTCGTCCTCCGTATACCCGCCAATCTCGATAATCTCCATACGGTCGCGCAGCGGACTGGGGATCGTATCGAGCTGGTTGGCGGTTGCGATAAATACCACCTGCGAGAGATCGAACGGAATCTCCAGGTAGTGATCGGAGAACGCATTATTCTGCTCAGGATCGAGCACCTCCAGCAGCGCCGAGGTCGGATCGCCACGAAAATCCTGCCCGATCTTATCGATCTCATCGAGCACGTACACTGGGTAGCGCGACTTTGCCGTCTTCATCCCCTGAATGATCCGACCCGGCAACGCCCCGATATACGTACGGCGGTGACCGCGAATCTCAGCCTCGTCGCGGATACCGCCCAGGCTGGTGCGCACGAACTTGCGTCCCAGGGCGCGCGCAATTGAGCGACCGAGCGATGTCTTACCGACACCTGGCGGTCCGACGAAGCACAGGATGGGTGAACGCATCCGATTCCCGGCAAGTTTGCGCACTGCCAGGTACTCCAGGATGCGCTCCTTCACCTTCTCAAGCCCGTAGTGATCCTCATCGAGCACCTTTTGCGCTTCGTGGAGGCTGATCTCAGGCAACTCCTCCTCTGCCCAGGGCAGGTTGAGAATCCAGTCGAGGTACGTGCGAATAACCCCCGCCTCCGGGCTATTCATCCCCTGCTGCGCCAGGCGTTTCAATTCGTGCATCGCCTGTTCTTTGACATAGTCCGGCGCATTGAGTTGCGCGATCTTGCGCTTCAACTCATCGATAGGATCATCCATGTCGTCGTCTTCGCCCAATTCACGGCGAATCACACGCATCTGCTCGCGCAAGAAGTACTCGCGCTGACTCTGATCCAGCACCTCTTTGGTATCCTGCTGGATCTTCTGGCGCAGCTTCAGCAACTCCAGCTGGCGTGCCAGCAAGCGATGCGCACGCTGCAATCGCTCAACCGGGTCAAGTTCGTTCAAAATATCCAGGCGCTCTTCAAACTCAAATGCTGGCGCCCACGTCACAATATCTGCCAGATGCCCCGGCTTGTCGATGCGATGGACGAACGCAACAGCATCCTGCGGCACTTCTCCCAGGTGATCAACAAACTCATCGATCTGCTGCTTGACCGAGTCCATCAGGGCTTCGATCTCGATCCCCTTTGGCTCTGGGTCACTGATTGCCTGGCAACGTACCCGATAGAACGGCTCGCTCTGCAACAACGTCTGCACCAGCGCGCGACTGATGCCTTCCAGAATAATGCGCGCCGTACCGTCGGGTAACTTTACAAACTCTTCCAGACGTGCGATCACGCCGACTGGCGGCAATTGCTGCGGCTGGCTGCTCTTGTAGGTCTCGATCTCGCTTTCAGATACAAAAATCAACAAGACGAGACGGTCACCATCCCATGCGTGCTCCATCGCACGGTACGACTTTCCCTGCCCCACCTGCAGCGGCACCGTCATGTGCGGCATGATCACCATTTCTCCCAAAATGACCAGCGGGAGGTCATAATCGGAGATCTCAATTGTTTTTCCCATAGGTCTTTCCTCAATCTGTCCGCAAATGCTACCCTGCGGAGCTGGCGCACTTCTGCGCCGCCAAACATAATGTTATGTGCGCTTCAGGGCACACGCTTGTCTATTTCTTGTTTGTATTCATGGTACCACAAATCCTACCGCATGGTATATGAACAGTGACTGAGAGTCAGGCGGACGAACCATGGAGACTTATCCATAGTATACAACGAATGAATCTCTGCGAAGTTGCGCTTGCACTGCCTTCTGTTACAGATACGCCAACATTTCGATCACATCTTGCATGCCACGATTCGCCATTCAGCAAGTATGATCGTCTCACGGAAAGGCGGCACTGCCACCCCAGCGATAATCAGGCATGCATGATGGCTCAACACACCATTCTCATCGTTGATGATGAAGCCAATCAACGACTCATGCTCACACAGGCACTGCGAACGAACGATGAGCGTGAGATTGCTACCGCTGCTTCGGTATCAGAAGCAGTTGAGTGGCTCGATACACACAATGCCGATCTGATCATCACCGACTACAACATGCCGTCGGCAAACGGGCTAGCACTGATTGCGCATGTGCGTCAACGGGCTCTGCCCGCACGCATTATTTTGATTACGGCATATTATTCGCCAGAGTTACAGGAAGCGGCCCAGAAACTGGGGGTCGATTATTTTTTGACCAAGCCCGTTCCGCTGTCGCTGTTACGCCGCCTTGCAAACGACCTGGGCAATCCCCCCACCGATGCATAATCCTCTCCCGCATTGCTCGACAATTGTGTGAAACCGGCGCCAGGATTGCGTGGAGAATAGAAAGCTACGGCGCTGTCGGTCGATGGGCGCTGCAGCGGTATATCATTGAAATGGCGTTGCAAACGGCAAGACAGGTGACGACAGTCGTCCTCCTGTTGCGGGCAGGGGTGCATGTCGGTGAGCTAGTGGGCATAACCTACGCAGGCAGGCTTCGTACTTGCACAGCTAAGGGCTTACTAAAGCCCGTGCAGGGGGCTTCGCGCTCTATAGCCGAGGGGCTGTAGTCTTTGAACGATTACTCTGCTCTAGCCCGCACAGGCGGGCTTTGCATTGTAGAGCTAAGGGCTTATCGTAGCTGATAGTCGATAACTGATAGCTGACGGTCGAGAGGGTCACCTTTGGAGTTCGCGTTACGCGCAGGTGGGCTTTGTCCTGGATAGGCGAGGACTTATAGTTTTGAGTAATTATTCTGCTCTAGTCTGCGCAGGCGGGCTTCGCCCAGCCAGCTAAGGGCTTATGGTTTTTGAATAATTATTCCGCTATAGTCTGCGCAGGCGAGCTTCGCCTCGGATAACCGAAGAAGTGCACCCCGACGGCACGCGCTAGCCCGCGGAGGCAGGCTTCGCCCTGGATGGCCAAGGGCTTTAGCCTGACGGCACGAGGCGCATACCAGAATAAATTCTAGCCTGACGGCACGAGGCGCGCATCGAATTAAGTGCTCAATCTCCATTCATTCAAAGACCGTTAGTCCTACAGACAGTTCGACACACTAGGTCTGATTCTCAATCTTCATCAGTCCTATCAATCTTCATCAGTCCTACGGCACGGGAGCGAATACCAATTTATACTCCTGACCTTCACGATCCTGGCTTGAGGTTGTGGAAATCCAGCAGCCAATCCAGGGGCTTCTAGAAGGCTGGCTTCGGGAAGCTCCTGCATTCCTTCTCTTATTTATTTCAGGCTTCAGAACCCCCCGGACTCCCTCTTCTCTCCTTGTGGGGGAAGGGAGTTGCTCATAGGGGGAGATTTTTTGGCAAGCCTCTGCGTGCCATCTCCCGTTTCAGCCATCAGGACACCCAACCTCCCCTGCTCCCCTCGTGGGGGAAGGGAGTTGGAGGAATGAGGGGCAAAGACGCATTGGAACGCAGAACACTGTTGATTTCACCCTTGTGCGGATCTCACCGCTGAGTTGGAAGAAAATGGACGATACGCAGAAAACTGTCGGCTTTGAGAGAAGCGCCGCCAACCAGCGCGCCATCGATATCAGGTTGTGCCATCAGATCGTCAATATTATCGGGTCGGACGCTGCCGCCGTACAGGATGGTGATCGCAGCTGCCACATCAGCCCCTGCCAGTTCGCCAAGCGTTTGCCGGATCGTCGCATGCATCGCTTGTGCATCGGCAGGCGTGGCAGTGTCGCCAGTGCCGATCGCCCAGACTGGCTCATAGGCGATAACAATCCGGCCGATCTGATCCGGTGTCATACCGGCGAGCGCCGCGCGCACCTGCGCCACGACGATCGTCTCGGCTTCACCGGCGTCACGCTGCGGTTTGGTCTCGCCAACACACAGGATGGGCGTGAGATCATGCGCCAGCGCGGCGCGGACCTTCTTTCCGATCAGTTCGTCACCTTCGCCAAAAATGGCACGTCGTTCACTGTGACCGACGATCACATACGTACATCCAAGGTCGCGCAGCATCACCGGTGAAATCGCACCGGTAAAGGCGCCCTGCGGCTCGATATAGACATCCTGCGCTCCCAGAGCAATTGGCGTACCCTGCACCAGATCGCGCACTGTGTGCAGCGCAGTGAACGGCGGGCAAACGAGGACCTTTCGGTCGCTAACATCGCCAAGCCCGCGCAACAATCCCTCGATCAGTTCGCGCGCCTCACCGGTTGTTTTGTACATCTTCCAGTTGCCTGCAAGGAGTGGCGTGCGCATGAAACCTCCTCTAGCTACCAAGCAGTCGCAAAACAAAGACCCAGATACGGAGCAGATTATCAGGGAGCACAAATGCCAGCAGGATACCAATGCCAACAGTCACGCCAAAAACGATCGGACTCCACGCCAGTACCTTTGCACCATCAAACGGACCGGCGGGAATCATGTTGAACAATCCCAGCCAGGCGTTGAGCGCAACACCAGTGTAGAACAGCTCGACGATCCAGTTGTCGCGCAAACCGACGAGGAACGCGAACGGCGCCACAATCAGGAAGATCACCGCAAGCGCCATATTGGTTGCCGGTCCCGCAAGTGCGATCAGGCCGCTCTGGCGCGGCGTCAGGTAGCCGCGATGCCAGACAGCGCCAGGCGCAGCGAAGAACAAACCGAGCGGCAGAAATGCAACCACGATAGAGATCGCTAGCATCTGCACATTGGCGACGAAATGCGCCTGTGCACCAAATCGCCGCGCCACAATACGGTGCGCCAGTTCGTGCAGCACAAACCCCAAGCCGCACACCACTGCAGCAATGAACAGGTTGACCAGAAACTGACTGCTCGCCAGATTGGCAGCGCCGGTTCGAAAGACTGCAAAGGCAACGGTTGTGCCGCCCCATGCCTTGAGCAACTCGATCGTATCGTTGCTGCGCCCCGCAAAAATACCTTCATCGGGCGTCGAAAACATACAGACTCCATCTCGCGCAACAGGTTAACGTTCAGGGTACCGCTCCGTCGTCCATGCGTGCCCGCCAATCAACGGCACAAAGCGCACATCGCAGAGTCTTTCGGTGCGCAATGTATCGCCTTCGCGCCGCAAACGCAACAGGATCTGCGCCTGACGTCCGCCGACCGGGATCACCAGACGACCTGATGATGCCAGTTGCTCACGGAGCGGCGCTGGCACCCAGGGTGAAGCTGCCGATACCAGAATCGCATCGAACGGAGCATAATCCGGCAACCCCTGCGTCCCATCACCAATGTGGACAGTGACATTGGCATATCCCAGCGCCTGGAGCAGTGCAACCGCACGCTTTGCCAGCACCTCACGACATTCGACAGTATGAACCTTCGTGACAATTCGGCTCAACACTGCCGCCGCATAACCGGAACCGGCGCCGACTTCCAGAACGCGATCAGTTGGAGCAAGCTGGAGCGCCTCGACCATTAGCGCTACCATATAGGGCTGGGATATTGTCTGCCCTTCTCCTATTGGCAGCGCCTGATCGCTGTAGGCAAGCGACCGCTCGTTCTCCGGCACAAACGCATGACGCGGCACCTGCGCCATTGCATCCAGAACTCGTTGGTCGCGAATGCCGCGTTGCACCAGAAGATCGACCATGGCACGGCGCTCGTTGGCAAAATCCATGATTGCCGCTCCTTTCTGCCCTTATTATACCCGTTTTCACACGGTCGGGCGCACTGGTTGGTTATGCGATGGTAGCAGTCGCCTGATACACTGCATCCAGGTTAATTGACAGCGCGGTCACGCGCGATGCACAGGAAGCACAACTATGCACGCTTCTACCGATCCCAATGCGGCGTCCTCCGACCGCGAACTTATTGAACGCGCTCGCAATGGCGATCATGCGGCATTCGCACAGATCTATGATCGCTATGCGAAGCCGCTGTATCGTTACATCTACTTTCGGGTCGGCGATGCCGATCTTGCTGAAGATTTGCAGTCCGAAGTGTTTCTGCGCGCCTTTGAAAGCCTTGATCGCTATGAAGATCGCGGATGGCCCTTCTCTGCCTGGCTCTACCGGATTGCGCGCGACCGGACAATCGATATGCTGCGCCGTCGCCGCTTCCGACAGACCATTCCGCTGGAGAGTTGGAGCGGTGCCTGCGAAGGTCCTGATCGCGAAGTCGCAGTGCGCCTCGATTGCGAAGAATTGCGCCGCCATTTGTGCAGTCTTACCGACGATCAACGGCAGGTGATCTACCTGCGGTTTATGGCTGACCTCTCGGTGCACGAAGTGGCGCTGCGACTTGGGCGTTCTGAAGGCGCAGTGAAAGCGCTGCAGCATCGCGGATTGCAGTCTCTGGCACGGCGTCTTTCCATCTGTGAGTGCATATAACACGCTGCTCTGGCGAATCAGGGAGCGCGATGCCACACCGGTACTGTTCACACCTGGAGTAACACACGCGCCCGAGAGCAAGGGCGTCCCGTCCTCGAGGGTGAGATACCCTCGATCCCAGAAGGAATGTGAACACGTCCTGCACTGCGTGTCTCACCGATAGTCGTTTCTCCAGATACCTCCCCCCGATCCAATATCCGGCGCCTTCTGCGCTGGCGTGCTGGACAAGTGATCTGTGCTTTCCAGCAGGTTCACCTGTAGTACGGTGGTCGGCACAGTCATTCTTGACGTCAATCATGACGACGATCGCGTCTATCGCCCTCGTGCTTCTCGCTTTTCTGTCTGGTTCGATCCCCTTCGGTCTGCTGGTTGCGTGCGCCTGGAGCGTCGATCTCGCCTGTCCGGAAACAGCAATGTCTGGCGCATCTACGAATTCAGCGCATTTGCACTTGCCATAGGCAGCGACATGCTGAAAGGCGCTCTGTCAACCATCGCTGCACAGGCGCTCTATCTTTCATCGCTTGCAGTAGTGATCGTTGACACGGCGACAATACTGGGTCACACGCGCTCGATCTTTTTTGGGTTTTCGCGGAATAAGGCAGTGGCAACTGGCGGCAGCGTAGTACTGATACCGGCGCCACTCGCGGCAGTGCCCGGTCTGGCAGCGTGAGTAGTAACGTTTGGGATTACGCACATTTCGGCAATCGCGTCGCTGATTGTAGCCAGAGTGTGCGGCATTGCCGCTGCGATACTGCTGGCGCCAGGCATGCTACCGCCTGCATATGTCATCTTTGTGTGGGGAGCGGTTGCTACTAATCGTGTCTCCGCGTCGCTCGAACATTCACCGCCCGCGCTCTGGAACCGAGAGTCGCTTCGAGAAACTGTTCTAAATGACATTCAATTCGCGCTTGAGAACGCCGCGAAAACGGTTGATGCGCAACGGATCGATATCAATCGTATGGGCGCGACCATCGAGAATCTCTTCGGCGATAAGCAGACCGGTGGCCGGTGCGTGCATAACGCCATGACCGCTAAACCCACTGGCATCGACATACCCTTCCAGTTCAGGATGCCGTCCCAGGATAGGCATGTGGTCCGGCGTAATCTCATACGCACCTGCCCAGCAGAGTTTTTCCGCCAGACCGGCGCGCTCCAGGATCGGGAAGCGTCGCAACCCCGCTTCGAGAACAACATCGAGCCACTCCCAATCGACCGCCAGGTTATATCCCGGCAGTTCGGCATAGTTCGATTTGCCAAACAGCACATTCTCGTGTTCCTTGCGCATATAGAACCCCGTGCCTACATCGACGGTCAGCGGAATAGGACCAGGGATCAGCGGGAATGGTTCTGTGACATAGACGCAGCGGCGGTACGGACGCACTGGAATATCCAGTCCAGCAAGCATGCCGACCTCGCCGGCCCAGGGACCGGCAGCGTTAACTACAACCGGGCAGTTGACCACTCCAGCTGGCGTTTCGACGCCTGTCACATGATCCCCGACAACCCGAATGCCAACAACGGGCGTGGCGCGCTCCAGACGCACACCCAGTTCACGCGCGCGGTTCAGATACCCAATGGCGATGCCGTGTGGATCGCAAAACCCATCGTCGGGACCGAACGTAGCGCCGATCAGATCGTCGGTGCGCATGCCGGGGATGAACCGCGCGGCTTCTTCGGGTGCGAGAAGTTCGACACGCACGCCGAGACTGCGCTGCAATGCAACATTTGCACAATAGGTTTCCCAGTCAGCCTGATTGTTGATCAAGAAAAGATAGCCATTCTGTTGCAATCCGGCATGGCCGCCGACCTCTTCGTGAAAGCGTTTCAGGCGCTCGATGCTATAGATCGAGAGACGAATGTTGACCTCAGTGGAGAACTGATGGCGTACCCCTGCCACCGAGCGAGCGGTCGAGCCGCTGATCTCGGTCTCTTCTTTCTCCAGTATCACGACGTTGGTACACCCACGTACTGCCAGGTGGTACGCAATTGAAGCGCCAATGATCCCGGCACCAATAATCACAACATCAGCAGTTTGCGGTAGCATATGTGTGTCTCACTGTCTCAGATATTATTTTGATCGACGACGTAATGGCGGACGAGCGACCTGAGATGCTTCGGCGGCATCGTCTGCCAAAATCTGCGGTTCTTCGCCAGCAAGCGCCTGCGGATCAATTGCTGGAAATGCGTTGCTCTTCAGCGTATCTGTGCTGCTGCGCGCACTTTCCATGACTCTCGACGCGCGCAGATCGGACGAGCGTGTATCACGCCAGGCGAGGCGCTCGCGCACCGTTGCTTCGAAGCCACGCCCAGTTGGCTCATAGTAGCGTCTTCCCCGCAGGTTGGGTGGGAAGTGTTCCTGATCTACCCGTGCATCGTCGTCATTGTGCGCATACCGATAGCCACGCCCATACCCAAGCCCTTTCATCAATGGCGTGGGCGCATTGCGCAGATGGAGAGGCACCGGCTCATTGCGCGTTTCTGCTACGTCCTTCAACGCTGCTGCATATGCGGTATAGATCGCATTGCTCTTTGGCGCCTGCGCCAGGTACACAACTGCCTGCGCCAGCGCTAGATCGCCTTCGGGTTGGCCCAGAAAATGAACCGCCTGCTGCGCCGCGATCGTCAACGGCAGGGCGTGCGGGTCAGCCAGACCAATATCTTCAACTGATATACGCACCAATCGTCGCGCAATATAGAGCGGATCCTCACCGCCGTCGAGCATACGACCAAGCCAGTAGAGCGCTGCATCGGGATCACTGTCACGGATGCTCTTATGAAGCGCGGAGATCGCATCGTAGTGCAGTTCGCCATTCTTATCGTACCGAACTGCACGACTCTGAAGCGCGTCACGAATATCCTCGACAGTAATCAGACGTTTTCCGCCGACACCAGGCGGCTTGGCAAGCGCTGCGACCTCCAGCGCGTTAAGCGCCGTGCGTGCGTCGCCATTCGACATATTGATCAGATAGCTGCGCGCATCAGCAGCGAGCAGCACATTGAGCGCGCCAAGCCCACGTTCCGTATCGGTCAACGCCCGATCAACGATGACGCCGATCTGCTCATCGGTCAGTGCTTCGAGAACAAATACCCGCGCGCGTGAGCGCAGTGCCGGGTTCACCTCGAACGACGGATTCTCGGTCGTCGCGCCGATCAGAATGAGCGTTCCGTCTTCAACATATGGCAGAATTGCATCCTGTTGCGCTTTGTTGAACCGATGAATCTCGTCGATAAACACAATGGTGCGCTGCTGGAACATGCCAAGACGATCCTGCGCTTCCTTCACCACCCGTCGCAGGTCGGCAACCCCAGCAGAGACGGCGGAGAGTTGCTCAAAGTGGGCATGGGTCGTATCGGCGATAATTCGCGCCAGTGTCGTCTTACCGGAGCCAGGTGGTCCCCAAAGAATGATCGAAAAGAGCGCATCGTTGCTAATGGCGCGCCGCAGTACCTTCCCCTCGCCGATAATATGATCCTGCCCGACAAATTCATCGAGAGTGCGCGGACGCATGCGCGCGGCGAGCGGCGCCTGTCGGTTCAACGCCTCTTCACGCTGCGTGTCGAACAGAGTTTTCTGGTTTCTGGGCATCGAGAACAATGTGGGTGTTGTCTGTTCGGTTAGCGTGCATGATACCAGAAAACTGGCAGTCAGATCAGCCGAGCCTCCGGTACGCTGGCAAAGTATAGTCTTTCATGCTTGCACATCTCCCTCACTTCGATCCCGTGCTTGGGAGACGATGGAGATCACGCTGGCACTGCAGCGGCGCGATCATTGCCCGGAGTTGGGGCACGGCACGCCGTGCCCCGATCTCGATGTCTCCGCTGTGGCGCGGCATGCCGTGCTTCGACCTCAATGTCTCCGCTGTGGCGCGGCATCAAGTTTTATGCGTTCGTCGAAATGACTATATGTGCTGTGGCGCACTTCGCCGAACAGAAAATTGGCGGGCAGGTCATCCTTTCCTCTGGTACTTCGGAGCCAAAAGGGGCATATGCAAATGGGATGTTGGTGCTATTGCAGCAACCCTCACTATCGCGTATGCTTAGAAGCAGAAAAGGTACTGTCCAGAGGAAACATACCGGCTCCCTTCCATAGTACTCTTCCCGTTCACTCCTCTGGTTCCTCCAAAATCCCTCTCGCTTCCTCTGGTGTACGAGCCGGGGCGCTGGACAGAAACCTGGGTCTAAAGACGGAGGCAGGCGATACACCGCCTGCCTCCGGTTCTTTAACCCAACCCATCATCGGCGCCGTTGCCTGCGCGTGCGCCCGGTGATTGCTAAAAGCACAATTGCGCCAAGCACCGCCACACCGAAACTGCGCACATCCCATCCAAAATTCGTCCCGCCAAATCCCAGCAGATCCATGATCAGGCCACCAACGAATGCGCCCAGAATGCCGATGATGATATTCATCAGGCATCCCTGCCGTTCTTCGACGCCGACCAGCAGACTTGCCACCCAACCCACCAGTGCGCCGAATATGATCCATGATATCGGTCCCATTACGTCGCTTCCTTTCCGATTTGAAACAGGGCACGCTTCGCCCGTGTGGTATGCTATACTTCGCTGCCAGGACATGCGTATGATCGTTGTTGCATCCGACACCCACCTTCAGCACAATCCGCCGCACGAGTTTCTCGATGGCGCGCTGGTTCCGATCTTTGAGACTCCTGCGCGCGTTGCGATTATTCGTGCTGCGCTCGAGCGCGCTGCCATCGGACCAGTCGTTGCGCCACGATCGTTCGGGATCGAACCGGTGCGCGCCGTTCACGACGATGGATATCTGACCTATCTTGAGACGATCTACGACCGCTGGGTTGTTGCGGGCGGTGCGCCTGAGGCCGTCATTCCTGGCACACTGGCGGTGCGCTGGATGACCCGACCGCACACTCATCCGCTTGCTGCCCCGGGGTATTATACGTTTGATACGTGTGCGCCAATTGTGGCAGGAACCTATGCAGCCGCGCGCGCTGCGGCAGATATTGCGCTCACTGGCGCTGATCGGTTGCTGGCAGGAGAACGTTACGTGTATGCGCTCTGCCGCCCACCGGGACATCACGCCGGGCGCGATCTCTGTGGTGGGTACTGTTTTCTGAACAATGCTGCGATTGCTGCCGAATATCTCATCCGCAACGCTGCAGGTGCGACCTGCGCGATCCTCGATATTGATCTTCACCACGGCAATGGCACCCAGCAGATTTTCTACGAACGCAACGATGTGCTGTTCGTGTCGATCCATGCCTCGCCGGACTACCAGTACCCCTTTTTTATGGGCTATGCTAACGAGTGTGGTGCAGGCCCAGGAGAGGGATATAATCTGAACCTGCCACTGGCAGCTGGCGTAGGTGACCGTGAGTATCTGCTAGTCCTCGACCAGGCGTTGCGCGCAATTGCGGATTTTGCGCCACGTTTCCTGGTGATCTCGGCAGGGTTCGATACCTTTGCGGGCGATCCGGTCGCCGGGCATGGCAGCGGCTTTGCGCTCAGCGCGGCGGTGTACCCACAGATCGGTCGCCACATCGCTGCGCTCAATCTGCCAACGCTGGTCGTTCAGGAGGGAGGGTACGCTATCGAATCGCTCGGCGACAACGTCGTCGGTCTGTTGCAAGGTCTTGAGGAGTGATCCGTATGACACGCCTGTTGGGAGGTCGCATCGAGGTGATCTGCGGCTGTATGTTCAGCGGCAAGACTGAAGAACTGATCCGCCGTCTCAATCATGTTCGGCTTGCACGTCAGCGTCTGATTGCCTTTACGCCACGCCGCGATACGCGCTATCGGCTCGGCAGCCTAGTGAGTCACAATGGTCTCTCAATTGAAGCGCGCGTGATCGACTCGATCCGCGATATTCCGGCGCACCTTGATACCGATGTCGATGTGGTGGCGGTCGATGAATTACACCTGCTTGATGATCCGCCCGATGCGGCACGCGAGGTATGCCAGGAACTGGCAGACCGCGGCCTGCGAGTGATCGTCGCCGGGTTAGATCAGGACTTTCGCGCGCAGCCGTTCCAGGCAATGGCGCAGTTGATGGCAGTGGCGGAACAAGTCGATAAATTGTACGCAATCTGCGTGCGGTGCGGCGCCTATGCGACCCGTTCACAACGCCTGATCGACGGCAAACCGGCGCCTGCCGACGCGCCGACGATTGTGGTCGGCGGTCAGGAACTGTATGAAGCGCGCTGCCGCGCCTGCTATGAACCGGCGCAGTAGATCACCGCAAAAATACACCGCAGAGACGCCGAGAGCGCAGAGAACTCCAAAAACCAGGCGAGCATGATGCGCGGTGAAGAGTACGTTTTAGCAAACCAATCTTTCTCTCTGCAGTAAAATATTTGTGGCGGTCTCAATGTATACTATTACTATATCTCAGCCCCGGCGCTTGCTTTTGCGATGTGTGCGTCGGGCATCCCATCGCTGACCGCTATCGACTATCGCCTATCGGCTGTCCTGCGAGAGTGTGCAGTGTGTGCGTCGGGCATCCCATCGCTGACTGGTATTCAGAAGGTGCTGCTGTGTCACAAACCCACCTGTATCCGCTCATTACCCGTCCTCGCTTTGCGCATCCGATCTGGGGCGGAACATTCCTTGCCGACTGGCTCGCCCTGCCGCCGCCACGCCCCGAACGCTTGGGTGAGATCTGGCTGGTGTACGATACGAATCCGATCATCGACGGACCGCTGGCGGGAAGGACGCTGGCACAGGTGACCAACACCTTTGGTGCAGCGCTGGTCGGCGAACGCACCATAGCCAGGTATGGCGCCGATTTTCCGCTGCTTGCCAAGTTTATCGACGCGGCGGATCGCCTCTCCATTCAGGTGCATCCTGATGATGCCTATGCGCACACATACGAAGCCGCCTCCGGTTTCCATGGCAAAACCGAAGCCTGGCACATCCTGCATGCCACGCCGGGAGCCGATGTTGTGTACGGTCTGGCGCGTCGCAGCAACCGCGCGGAACTTGCTGCCGCGATTGCTGCCGGAGAACTGGAGCCGTTGCTGCACCGACTGCCGGTTGCGCCTGGCGATACCATCTTCGTGCCAGCAGGGACGCTGCACGCAATCAACGCCGGAATCGTGCTGTTCGAAATTCAGCAAAAGTCGGATCTTACGTACCGTGTATACGATTATGGGCGAATCGACGTCACAACGGGTCAACCGCGTGCATTGCACATCGACAAAGCGCTCGACGTGACCGACTATGCGCCTGCGCCGCGCGGCGTTGTGCCGCCATTGTCGCTGGCAGAAGGGCGCGACCTGCTGGTGGCGTGCGCTTCCTTCGCGCTCGAACGCCTGACGATTGCCGCACCGGTCGAGTACCCAGTCGATCCGGCGACGTTCGAGATTCTGACGGTCATCGAGGGGTCAGCGACGCTACGCTGGAATAGCAGCGCCCGCGCTTTGCAATGCGGCGAGTCAGTTGTCATCCCGGCGTGTCTGGATGGATACACCCTCTTGCCGACGGATGAGGCGCGGATACTGCGGGCGTACGTGCCAGACCTGGATGTGCTACGATACGAATTTGCGCAGCGCGGCGTGGACGCAGGGCGAGTGGCACAGACGGTGGTTGAATGTTGAAGAGGCGAGAGGCGACGGAGGGGTGCAGCGCTGCTGCGCCTGTACAGGGGGGCGGCGGCAGGGTGCAGGACGTGCAGCAGCGGGGCGATGGGTGTGCGAGGCAAGAGGCAAGGGGTGAGGGTTGAAGGTTGAAGGTTTGAAGCGTTGAGGGTTGAAGGTTGAAGGTTGAAGGTTGGAGCGTTGAGGGTTGAAGGTTGAAGGTTGAAGGTTGAGGGTTGTACGTGGAGCGGGTTCCAGGTTCCATCAAGCAATCTAACCCCTAATCCGGTTCTCGGTTCTTGGTTCTTGATTCTCGGTTCTCAGTTCTCGGTTCTCGGTTCTTAGTTCTCAGTTCAATACACCAATGCTCGTTGAAGATTTCATCAATCGGAGAAAAGCATCATGGGAACGCCTGAGCGCGATTGTCGAACGTTCGCGGCGCGGCGGTCTGGCAGCGCTCGACAATGAAGAGATCGCCGAATTAGGACGCCTGTACCGCAGCGCAACGTCGGATCTTGCGGTTGCACGCCGCGATTTTTCAGGACATCGTGTGGTGGATTACCTTAACGGTCTGGTGGCGCGCGCCCATGCGGAAGTGTATCAGCGACGCGCGGATCGCAGCAGCGGTCTGGTGCGCTATTTCGCCGCCGATCTGCCACGCACGTTCCGGGAAACGTGGGTTTACTCGCTTGCGTCGCTGTTGATGTTTCTGATACCGGCGCTGATCGGCTTTTTTGTCACCTGGAACGATCCACCTTCCGGATCATTGCTGGTTCCCAGTGTCGAAGAAGTCATCAACGACATTCGTGCCGGGCGCGAGTGGTGGAAGTCGATCAACGACGACGGGCGCGCTGCATCGGCAGCGCTGATCACTACCAATAACATCCGTGTGGCCGTCCTGGCGTTTGCTGGAGGGGTGCTGCTCGGTGTGCTCACGTTGTTCGTGCTGGCGCAGAATGGATTGATCCTTGGAGTTGTGGCAGGAGCGGCGCAGGCATACGGGTTCAGCAGCAATCTGTGGGGATTCGTTGCAGCGCACAGTGTGATCGAACTGAGCGTGATTATCATTGCAGGCGGAGCAGGATTGCAACTCGGTT
Source organism: Roseiflexus sp. (assembly GCA_017743475.1). GTDB lineage: Bacteria > Chloroflexota > Chloroflexia > Chloroflexales > Roseiflexaceae > Roseiflexus. Next base: position 16,141 of record JAGHYV010000004.1, read on the forward strand.
GGGCGGTTGCCCGTCCGGGATTGATCACCCGGCGCGCGGCGCTCGTACTGGCAGCGCGCCGGGCGGTGCGTCTGATACTCGGTTGTGCGCTCCTGTTAGTCGTCGCAGGTGTGATCGAGGGGTTCATCTCACCATCGGATTTGCCACTGACTGTCAAACTGGCGGTTGCGGTTCTCAGTGGTGTGGCACTGTACGCATACCTCCTGCTGGCAGGACGGGAGCGCACAAGAGGTTAGCGTTTGTTGTCCTTTTGCCGGAAGGTATCGTGGTCCAGCGCCAGGTGCACGCCAGTCCGGAGCGAACCGGTGGTGCGGATGCCCCTCCAGACTGACCCCCAACTGCACCAGCGTCTGCGCCACCTGCGGCTTGATGCCGGTCAGAATCACCTGCGTCTCCAGCAGTCGCACCTCCTGCGCGGCGTGCACCAGCGCATTGGCAACCTGCGTATCGACCACGTCATACGACTGGCTGCAATGGTTTCACTCTTGCGAATAACGTAGTATTATTCTCTGAGCACCACGAGCACCGGTGAAGGGAGCAACCTGTATGCCAGGACCGTTTCCCGGAATGGATCCCTACCTGGAACGCCGCGACCTCTGGCCCGACGTCCACCAGAGCCTGATTACGTATAGCAGAGATGCGCTCCAGCCGCAGATTCGTCCTCGCTATCACGCGCGCATCGGCGAGCGCCTCTATGTCATCCCGCCCCACCGGTCAATCTATCCAGACGTGACCGTCACCCAGCATTTGCCGGTGGAAGCGCCGGGAGAAGGGCATACCATGGCGGCGCTGACGGCTGATGCACCGGTGGTCATCGCCGTCGCGCCGGAAGAGGTGCGCGAGCCGTTCATCGAGATTCTCGACCTTGCCCGTGGCGGGCGCGTCGTCACGGTGATCGAGGTGCTCAGCCCCGCCAACAAGACGCCTGGCGAAGGGCACGAAGCATATCGCCGCAAACAGGAAGAGACGCTGGCCAGCGACACCCATCTGGTGGAGATCGACCTGTTGCGCCAGGGCATCCCCACGGTGGCGATCCCGCCGCACTATCTGACTCCCTATCAGCCCTGGCACTCCGTGATCTGCGTCAGCCGAGCAGGGCGCCGCGAGCGGTTCGAGGTGTATGGGCGCACAATCCGGCAACGCCTGCCGCGTATTGCCATTCCGCTGCACCCGCCGGACCCGGATGCCGTCTTAGACCTGCAGGCAGTGCTGGAGCGCTGCTACGAGCACGGCGCCTACAGCGACCTGATCGATTATCGCCGCGATCCCGAAGTCGCGCTGCCTGCCGATGACGCTGCCTGGGTGGATGACCTTCTGCGCCAGCACGGGCTTCGCCCGTAGCACCTGATGAATCGTGGCGCCGTGATGAAACCTTCGTCAAAGCACTGAGAAACAGGGGACCGTCGAGGGCGCGTTCCGCACTCCATCTTCACCGTTCCACGCGCCACGCGGTCAGAACGGCTATGCCAGCGATGGCAATCATCAGTACGAAATGTAGCATAATGCGACTGGCTTCAACGGTTTCACTGTGTTCGCCCGAGCCTATAATCACACCGCCGATCCCAGAGCCGAGCGCTGTTCCGAGTTGACAGACAATCTGCAACGCCGATGATGCGCGACCCTCGTGACCCTGCGCTGCGTTCTGAAGCATGGCAAGAGAAAGAGCCGAGTATGCCAGACCAATCCCGCACCCAGCGACACCCCACGTACCAATACTGAGGAGTGCTGGCACTACCGGAGCAACTGTGGCTGTCGTGGCGCTTATGCCGATCAGCATCACCAGCAAGCCGAGGATGGCGATCGAGCCGGGAGGCATACGCCTGGCGAGACGCGCCTGCATCCATGCGCCAGCAGTCCATGTCAGGGTGGCAGCGGTCAATGCCAGTCCAGCAGTGACAATACTCAACCCACGCACAGTCGTGAGTGCCAGCGGCACGAACGCATCGACGCCGAAGAAAGCCAGGTTGAGCAACCCCATTGCTGCGATGGCTGCTGGAAGTCCAGGCGCAGCACGGAGTGTTCCTGCGGGCAGCACCTGACGCAGCGCAATAACTGTCGCAACTGCGCCGAAGGCGAGGAGCGCTACGCCTGCTGGCAGCGCAGTACTCATCCATCCCAGCCCGCCGATAACCATCCCCGCGCCCGTGGCGAGCACAAGCGCCAGCACGATCTCCCGGTTACGCTGACGATTGTCAGGCGTACTTTGCTGCACTGGTGCTAGACGACGCAACGATGGCAGCGCCATGCACGCCGCCAGGATCGGCAGCGGGATTAAGCCGAGAAAGACCCAGCGCCAGCCTGCGTGCGCTACAATGATCCCTGCCAGCGCCGGACCAACCATACCCGGTACGACCCAGGCGCTCGAAATGAGCGCCAGCATGCGAGGACGTGCATCCGCCTCATAGCCGCGCCCCACAATGATGTAGACCACGGCACCAATGATGCCGCTGCCCAACCCCTGCACGGCGCGCCCGACAATCAGCAGCGGCATCGTGGAAGCAAGACCGGCGAGCAACAAGCCGCTGACGAACAGGCATGTGCCAGCGATAAATGGCATTGCAATTCCCCGACGATCTGCCTCTGGTCCCGCAACGGTCGCTGCAACCATGTTCGCCAGCATAAACGCACTAAATACCCAGCCATACCACGCTAGTCCCCCCAGGTCCTGCACAGTGGCTGGCATCGTTGCGGCAACTGCCAGTATCTCGAAGGCAGTTGCGACGATGATCAACGTCAGACCAACAGTAAGCATACGTCGTCCGGCAACCCAGATGCCCGCCGGCTGCGCCGTCATGGCGTCTTCGATCATGGACATATCGACTCTTTCGATGGCTTGACGATAAGCAGCTTCGACTTCAGAGGCGTCACCTACCGCGGCTGCACCAGTTTGTTCAAATAGAAGCCTTCTTTACCTATGAAGGGCAGATGAAGTATACTCTTCCATGCATTGCGCTGCAATCTGGACGTTTCTCCCTGCAGATCCTCCCATAAAGGGTAGGTGCACGAGATCAACGAACCGTCTTTCCCAATGAAAACCGTCAGCATTCGATGTCTCTCCATTATCGCGTATTTCTCCACAGACTGCTCCCCACGAAGTCATCAGCAACGAACGCGCAGATGACGCTGATCAGACCGCTGCGCTTCTGACCGGTCACTCTTTCGAGTCGTTGCAGATAGAAAGCAATGCATATCAGCATACAATGCTGGACAGACTGTCACTCATGCAAGCATTCCTTCAAAAGTAAATCAGGGCGCAAAGTACTCAGCATATACTGGCATACTTTGCATACTCGTGCGTCTGTTCAAGGATCGACAACGGTGTCCAGGCATTGTGCTATAATGTACAATCAATAGACTCACATTACCGATAGCGATCGGCAATGCCAAGCAGATGCGCCATTTTGTGTCTCACGGCAAGCGCCAATCCAGGCAACAGGAACATCCAAGATATGTCGGTCGTACTACGTTCACGGCAGCAAATCGCGCTGATGCGCGCTGCAGGACGACTGGTGGCAGCGACGCTCGATGCATTGCGTGAGCACGTGCGCCCTGGTGTCACAACCAGAGAACTCGACCGGATAGCGGAACAGTTTGTACGGAAACACGGCGCGATCCCGGCGTACAAAGGGTATCGCGGCTTTCCCGCTACGATCTGCGTTGCCGTGAACAATGTCATCTGCCATGGCATTCCGGGCAACCAGCGACTGAAGGAAGGAGACATCGTTGGCATCGATATCGGGGTGCGGCTCAATGGGTGGTACGGCGATGCATGCATCACCCTGCCGGTCGGAACGATTTCCCCTGAAGCACAGCGGTTGCTTGAGGTCGCCGAAGAGGCAATGTGGCGCGGCATTCGCGCAGCGCGTGGTGGCGCGCACCTGGGGGATATTGGCGCGGCAATCCAGACCTATGTCGAAGCCAATGGCTTTTCGGTTGTGCGCGAATGGACGGGTCACGGCGTCGGGCAACTGTTGCACGAGGAACCAACCGTGCTGCACTACGGCAAACCTGGCTCAGGGATGCGGTTACGCCCCGGCATGACTTTCACTATCGAGCCGATGATCAATGCTGGCGGTCCTGAAGCAGTGCTGGACAAGACTGACGGATGGACAGTACGCACTGCCGATGGCTCGCTCTCGGCGCAATTCGAGCATACGATTGCGATTACCGAGGGCGAGCCGGAAATTCTGACGCTGCCATAGGCGCTTACCCCTGCTTGCGGCGGTTGCGCAGGAATGGCGGGATGTCCAAGTCATCAGGGTTGATGCTGGCGCTCTGCGAACGTGCAGGTTGGTGTGGTTGCGGACGCACCGCTGCAGGTGGCTGTGACTCCGCGTACACCATGTCGCGTTTTAGTTGGGCAGGTTGCTGCTGCGCACCAGACATGTAGATGCGCTTGCGCGCCTCTGCCGGACGGCTGGCGTCGAAACCGGTCGCGATCAGTGTGATCTTCACCTGTCCAGGCGGGAAGGTTGGATCAATCACCGCACCGAAAATAATGTTCGCGTCCGGGTCGACCGCCTTCGCTACAATGTCCGCCGCTTCGTACACCTCCAGGATGCCCAGGTCTTCACCGCCAGTAACGTTGAACAGTACACCCTTCGCACCATCAATCGAGACTTCGAGCAGGGGTGAGGCAATCGCTTCGTTGACCGCGTCAACCATGCGATTATCGCCGCTGCCGATACCGAGTGCCATCAGCGCCGACCCCTGACGCGCCATGATGGTTTTCACATCGGCAAAATCGACGTTGATCAACCCGCGTTGTGTAATCAGGTCCGAAATGCCCTGAATGCCCTGGCGCAGCACATTGTCCGCCATCTGGAATGCCTGAAGCATCGAAGTGTTCTTGCTTGCCATTTGCAACAGCCGATCGTTCGGAATGACGATCAGCGTATCAACCATTGGGCGCAGTTGCTCAATCCCCTGTTCGGCAGTCTTGCGGCGGTGATTGCCTTCGAAACTGAATGGCTTCGTCACTACACCGACCGTAAGCATCCCCAGGTCCTGCGCAATGCTGGCGATCACCGGTGAGGCGCCAGTGCCCGTGCCGCCGCCCATACCAGCCGTGATGAAGACCATATCGGCACCCTTGAGCGCCTCGTAGATCTCCTCGGTCGTCTCTTCGGCAGCTTTCTGTCCGATGACCGGGTTGCCACCTGAACCAAGCCCCTTGGTGAGTTTGTCGCCGATGCGAATACGGGTCGGTGCGCGCGAATGCAGCAATGCCTGCGCATCGGTGTTGATTGTGATAAACTCAACCCCGGTTACGCCTTCGTCCACCATGCGATCAACGGCATTCGAACCGCCGCCGCCGACCCCAACCACTTTGATGACCGCGAAGTTCTCTGCGGCCTGGCTTAGACTTGCATAATCGATCATTGAATCCTCTCCTTGCAGGCAGTGATTTATGGCAGAAACTCTTTCAGCCATCGCTTGAATCGTTCGTAGGTCGAGATCCATCCACTGTGCTCAGGCGGTGCACTACCAGAATGCAACCCGCTCGCACCGTGGCGCATGCCCCAGCGCAACAATCCGATAGCCGTCGCATACGCTGGACTGTTGAGCGTATCTACCAAACCGGTTAGATCGGCAGGTGTGCCAATCCGTACCGGAATGCCGAGCATATCGCGCATTAGTTCGTCGAGGCGCGGCAACTGCGCTGTTCCACCGGTCAGGACAATGCCCGCCGGCAGGAGACCTTCGTAGCCGCTGCGTCGGATTTCGTTGTAGATCAGTTCGGTCAACTCTTCGGCACGCGCCTGGAGAACCTGGTTCAGCATGCGACGACTGATCTGCTGTCGTTCACCAGGCGCGAAACCTTCCACATCGATCACATCATCCGACCCTTCCTCCGTTTCTTCGGCGATCGCGGCGCCGTACTTCAGTTTCAGGTATTCGGCAGTGTTGTGCGGCGTTTGTTGAACGATCACAATATCGTTGGTGAAATGGTTGCCGCCAACGGGAATCACACTGGTATGCCAGATGCCGCCCTGGGCAAAAACGGCGATATCGGTTGTGCCGCCACCAATGTCCACCAGCACCACACCGCGGTCTTTGTCATCGGCGCTTAGGACGGCTTCGCCAGCTGCCAGCGGTTGCAGCACCAGGTCATCGATCTCAACGCCAGTCTTCTGCACACTCTTGATCAGGTTCTGGATCGCCATTACTTCGCCAGTGATGATGTGTGTTTCCACTTCGAGGCGAAAGCCCGACATGCCGATCGGATCGCGGATGCCCTCGTTGCCATCGACCACATAGGCGCGTGGGATTACGTGAATGACCTCACGCTGGGTAGGGATCGCTACTGCCTGCGCTGCTTCGACTGCACGCGCAACATCGTGACGGGTAATTTCGTGATCACTACGTGCCACTGCAACAACGCCACGACTGTTAAGCGACTGGATGTGCCGACCGGCAATGCCTACAAATGCGGCATTGATTCGATAGCCGGAGAGTCGTTCGGCTTTCTCGACGCTGGTTGCAATTGCATTGACCGCGTCGTCGATATTGACGACAACACCTTTATCCAGTCCCTTCGACGGCGTCAGACCGACTCCGAGCACATTGATGCGCCCATTGTCGTAGACCTGCCCCACGATGGTGCAGACCTTGGTCGTGCCGACGTCGATTCCGACGATTGTGCGGTGTGCCATAATCAGCCTCGTTGTGCCTGCGGTTGTGGCGGCGCATCGTTACGGTAGTACGGCGTCGCCGGTCGCAAATCGAGCCAGGTGTACTCCGTGGGTTCTTGAAGCGTCAGGAAGCGCAGAATCTGTATTTTTTCCTCCAGATGGTCTTTGCGTCCGAAGATAATCGTTCGACCATCGACGGTTGTGATCGTCACGCCGTGTTCCACGTCCCAACTGATGCCGGATGGCGTCACGCCTGCTTCCTCCGGCAGGCGCAGCGCCAGAGCACGAACCAGATACAGAATGTCGGGATCAATCCGGTCGTTTGGGCTGATCGTTCGACCGCTGCGATCTTCGATGACCAGCGTTTCAGTCAGGAATGTGGACGCATCAGGTCCAAGCACGCGCCCTTCTGCATCGACAAGATAGCGCGTCTCGCCAACCTGCCAGCGCACATCGGGCTGACGCTCGTCCAGATCGATTGCCAGAATGTCGGGAAGAATCAGCCTCGCCCGGACGCGCTCAACATAGGCGTTCTGGGCAATACGCGCCTCAACATCGTCGGTTTGCACCAGCCAGATTGATGCTCCGGTCACGCCCGCCAGCTCTTCAACATCGGCGGCATCAAGCACCTGAATGCCGTCGATCTGTACGGTGCGCACAACAAACCGCGGTGAGACGGCAATGGCAACCAATCCGCCAAGCGATGCCAGAAACAGCACCAGGCTGGCAATCCGGCCACTCGCCAGCCAGTCGCCAAATGTGCGGCGCGGTCCTGGCAGTGCGCTGCGTCGTCGATTGCGACGTGCAGCAATGCGGGCGCGCGTGTTCGGCTGGTTATACTGAAAGTCGTTTCTCATGCCCGACCTTTCGCGTGTCGTTCAAGCGCCAGATCGATCAGGCGATCCAGGAGATGTGCGTAAGGGAGACCACTCGCATCCCACATCATGGCATACATGCTGACCGGTGTAAAACCGGGCATGGTGTTGATTTCGTTCAGGTACAGATCCCCGGTTTCACGATTGAGCAGAAAATCCACCCGCGCCAGACCTGCGCCGTCGATTGCTTTGAATGCCTGAATGGCGAGCGTGCGCACCTGCGCTGCCAGTTCGAGTGTGATCGGTGCCGGAATAAGAATCTGCGACGATCCGCTCAGATATTTTGCTGCGTAGTCGTACCACTCGCCGGACGGAATGACTTCTCCGGGAACGCTGGCTTCCGGTTCGTCGTTGCCCAGGACACTGACCTCGATCTCGCGTGCGGGGATGCCCTGTTCGACGATAACCCGTCGGTCATAAAAGGCAGCTTCGACTACACCCTGTTCCAGCGTCGCACGATCAGTCGCTTTGCTGACCCCAACGCTTGATCCCAGGTTGGCTGGCTTGACGAACATAGGATAATCCAACCGACTCTCAATCCAGTCGAGCACTCGTTGCGGTTCGCGTTCCCATTCGTGACGCCGGACGAGCAGCCAGGGCAACACCGGTAATCCTGCACCAGAGAAGGCAACCTTCGTCATTGCCTTGTCCATGCCGACTGCCGATGCCAGGACGCCGCAACCGACATACGGGACGCCGATCAGTTCCAGCAAACCCTGCACTGTTCCATCTTCCCCCATCGGTCCATGCAGAACCGGGAAGATCACATCGAGTGTCTTAAGCGGCGAATGCTCACCGGCAACGATCAGCGTTCCTGGGTCGGCCATCTCCTGATTGCCGATGCTGGCTGATACGGGTGTGATTGCATCGACCGAACCGCCTGGCAATTTCAACGGATCCGCCTGTGCCAGCAGACGCGCGTGCGCATCGGCAGCGATGATCCAGCGTCCCTGTTTGGTAATGCCAATCGGTATGATGTCATACTTTTCGGGATCAAGACCGTCCATAATCGCGCGCGCCGAGACCAGCGAGACCTCATGTTCGCCAGACTGACCGCCAAACAGAACGCCAACTCGCACTTTGTGCGTCATCTCTGGTCTTCTCCATGTCAGCACATCGGTTTCATCCAACGATCTGAATTTCCAGTTCGAGTTCAATGCCACTGATTGCCAGCACCCGTTCGCGCGCCAGGTCGATCAACCGCAGCACATCGTCGCTCGATGCTCCGCCCAGGTTGATGATATAGTTTGCATGATGCAACGCGATTTCTGCGTTGCCAATGCGAGTTCCTTTCAATCCCGCAGCTTCGATCAGGCGCCCGGCACTGTCACCTTGAGGGTTCTTGAACACACTGCCGCAACTCGCACCCCAGGGCGTCTTGCTACGTCGCTCGTTCGATGTGCGCTCCATCCGTTGTGCCAGCGCCGTCAGATCATCACGTCGGAGGCGGAATGCCGCTGCAAGGATGATCGGTTGATCCTGCCACCGGACGCCAGCGGCGCACATCTGTTTGAGAACGCTTGTCCGGTAGCCAAAGGCAAAGCGATCAACCGACCACTCCTGTGTTTCACCACGCACCAGCACCCAGGCGCGTTCGAGGGAGGTCGCAATGTCGCTGCCGTAACATCCAGCATTGCCATAGAGTGCACCGCCAATGGTTCCTGGCAACCCTTCTGCCCACTCAAGCCCGGACCACCCCTGACGTGCCAGGCGGCGCGCCGTGCCAGCCATAGGCGCGCCAGCTTCGACAATAACGCGCGCTATGTCGCCATCAGCTTCCAGGCGCACCTCGTGACTGCGAACGCGAATGACCAGCCCATCAAACCCGCTATCGCGGACCAAGATATTCGAGCCGCCTCCAAGAACGAACACAGGCAGGTTACGCTGTTCCGCCCAGGCAAGGGCAGCAGCCAGATCCGCAGCGCATGTCACCTGCACAAAGTATCGCGCTGGTCCGCCAATACGCCAGGACGTATACGGTGCAAGCAGTTCGTTTTCGAGATAACGCATGCGTTTATGCCGTCTTCTGTAGTGATCGAATGCGCCTGCGCAACGCTGCTGCTTCATCGACGTGGCGCAGAGTCTCGCGGATCTGGAGCGCCTCGCTCCAGCGTGCCAGTGCCTGCGTGCGATCTTCCCGCTCAGCGTGCAGGTCGCCAAGACGTTCAAGCGCACGCGTAATGCCAACCCAGTCGCGGTCACGACGCGCCAGGACAAGCGCGCGCTCGTAATATGCAATCGCGGCTTGCGACTGGCGCAGCGCGCGTGCAGCATCGCCAAGATGGATGAGCGCAATGCACTGACCACGTGGATTCTGCGTCAGTTCCTGCAATTCACAGGCGCGTTTATACGACTCCATTGCCCGTTCGTGACGCCCAAGCCGGCTCAGCACCGCGCCAATAACAGTATACGAGCGCGCCTGACCGACAATATCGTTGATCCGACGACGCAGTTCCAGACTCTCCTCCGCTGATGCCAGCGCGTCGGCAGCCCTGTTTTGATCGAGCAACGTCAGGGCGAGTTTATCCTTCAGGATTGCCTGCCCGATCAGGCTGCCGCGCCCCTGCTCTAGCGACAGAGCGCGGGTGTAGAATGTGAACGCCTCACGACTCGATCCCAATACCCGATAGACATCACCAATACTGGTGAGCACCCGCGCCAGTTTAAGCTTGTCGTCGGCAGTTTCGTGCTCCTCGCGCGCCAGTTGCAGTTCCTGCAACGCTTCCAGATGCCGCCCCTGCAACTGATGCACCTTCGCCAGATGCAACCGGGCTTCGGCTTCCAGATCGCTCAGATCGTCACGGGCAGCGCGATCACGCGCAAGGTTCAGCGCAGCCTCAGCCTGCATCAGTTGCCCCAATTCCCGATGCATGCGACCAACCCCCAGCAGCGCACGCGCTTCCGCCTCAGCATTCTTGAGGCGTTGCGCCGCTCGCAGCATTCGACGGGCGTATTCGAGACCTTCGCGATACTGACCGCCGAATTCGAGCACTGCAAGCGCCAGGGCGCAGGCGCGCAGTTCGTAGGAGCGCTGCTCTGCAACATCAAGGCGCTCAGTCAACGCTAGTACCCGCTCGGTCCATCGGCGCGCACCGCTGAAATCGAGGCGCGCAATGCGTGTCTCGGTAACTGACATTGCCGTTTCGACGGCAGCAGCATAGACACCCGCCTGTTCCCAATGCCAGGTTTGTATCTCGCGCCAGTCTTCGGGTGCACGTTCGTCGTCGCTATAGCGTGCAGCCAGTTCTTCGGCGACACGACGGTGGAATGCACTTGTGCTTTCGTCTGTCACGCCATGCTCAATTCTGCTGTCTGAGAGTGTCGATGATCAATTCTCCCACACGATACCCGTCGCCAGCCCCCAGAGTCAGTAGCACGTCTCCAGGACGTAAGAGCGCACCAATCGTTGCGGCTGCCTCGACAATATTCCCCACTACCTGAACATCGTTATGCCTGATGCATCTAGCGAGCGCAAGCGCAGCAGTGCGAGGATCTCCTGTCTCGCGCGCCGGGTAAACATCGCCGATCCGCACAACATCTGCACAATCAAACGCGTCTGCCCAGGCATCACGTAACGCCTGCGTGCGCGAGAAGGTGTGTGGTTGCAGATAGACGACGAGCCGGCGTTGCGGAAAACGCGTCCGTGCGGCAGCCAGGGTTGCACGCGCTTCCGTTGGGTGATGTGCGTAGTCGTCGATGATTGTGATACCGTTTGCCTCGCCTTTAACGTCAAAACGTCGGCGTGCTCCGCAGTAGACGGCAAGCGCATCCGCAATTGCAACGCGCTCGACCCCCAAAAGGGTTGCGACTACAATTGCTGCCAGGGCGTTGCGCACATTGTGATCACCGACCAGGCGCATGGTATATGTGCCGTCGAATCGGGTGCCAAACGTGCGCCGGTCATACTGCCAGAGATCGAAATGGGTCATCCTTCCATCATAGCATACATTTGCCGCCATCCAGTCCATCAGCGCCAGGCGACACGAAGCCGGGTTGCGGGCAATCGCTTCTTCAATGCCATATTGCTGCGCATCAGGGTAATTGGCGACGCGCAACGCGCCCGGATCATCGCCACACACGATCAGGCGCTGTGGCTGCGCCACACGTCTGGTAAATAAACGGAATGCCGCTTCGTAATCGTCGGGCGATGGATAGATATCGACATGATCCCATTCGACATTGGTAATCACTGCCACATCTGGTATCAATGCCAGAAACGTCCGATCATACTCGTCGGCTTCGACCACAAGCGGCGCCGCCGGATCGCCCCACCGCGCGTGTACGCCGAGATCGGGCGTCTCTCCGCCAATCAGAAAACCAGGATCGCTGCCCGCCCGCGTCAACATCAGCGCAATCAGCGCCGTTGTTGTGGTTTTTCCGTGGGTGCCGGCGACTGCCACCACGCGCCGCTGCTGTGACCACTCGCGCCATAGGTCGGCGCGTCGCAGCACCGGGATGCCGCGCGCACGCGCCGCTGACAGTTCGACGTGATCATCTCGCACAGCGGAGGTTGCCACGAGCGCATCGGCACCTGCGATCCATGCAGGATCGTGCCCATCACGGATCAGCGCGCCGCGTTGTTCAAGTGCTTCGGTGAGCGCGTTGCGCTGCACATCCGACCCGCTGACTGTGTGCCCCTGATCTAGAAGGATATGCGCAATCGCGCTCATTCCTGCGCCAGCAATACCGGTAATGTGATAATGCATCGTTTTCTGCTCAACAGGTTATTTTTTTTGTCCGCCGCCGCTGCCGCCGCTACCGCCGCTATCGACCGCCCAGATACGGTTGAAGCGTATCACCGTCACAATAAGTAGCGTTATGACGAATGCAGTGATGGTCGAAGGAATGATGCTGGTCCAGGTTGGCAAACTGTTCAATGCCGTCGCAAGTGTTGGCGAAACTTCCACTGTTGGCGCAAATTCTCGCCAGAAGATCGATACAGCACTGGTTAGCAGCACGGCGGTATACAGTCCCGTTAACGCTCCCAGAATACGCAGCGGACGTTTGCCGCCCCATCCGCCGAGCGGTTTGCCTTCCCACGGAAACGAATACCCGATACCGATGGCAACCAGCGCGATAAAGAGCAGTACCCGCAGCAGGAGCGGCGCTTCGAGATTTTCGGGAATGATCGGACCGAGCGGCGCGACATCGGCAGTACTGCCGCCAGTCAGAAAGACAGCCAGGCGCGGCAGGTTACTGTACGTTCGGTTGATCAGGTCAACAATGAAATTGCCACCCTGGACTGACACCAGATAAGCAATCGTGGTCAGCAACCCCAGGCTGACAATATACCGAAACCCCCAGACCCAACCAAGGATGCCGAGCGCCGCAAGGATCGAATAGGTAACGAACGGACCACTTAGATCGATTGTTATCATGCCGTTTGTCTCCTGATCGCCAGCGTCTCCAGCATGAACGCGAGCCTGTGTGCTGCGTCCGGTTGCGCCAGCGCCCGCGCGCGTTCCGCCATAGCACGACGCTCTTCTGAACAGTTGATGAGCCGGTAGATCTCACGAAACAGCAATCCTTTTTCTGTCGTGTCTGCCAATGCAGCATCGCTTACCTTGACTGCAGCGCCGCGCTGTACCAGGTAGTCGGCATTCTCATCCTGGTGAACGTGAGGGTACGGCACCAGCACTGCCGGTAAGCCGACCGCTGGTAATTCTCCGAGTATCGATGCGCCGCTGCGACAGACTGCGAGATCGGCAGCGACCAGCGCGGCGATCATCGTTGGTGTTGCGGGCGAATCGCCCTGCCCTGATGCGTCGGGCACGCTATGCAAATACTCAAAGAGATGATACCGCTTTTGCAGGTTCTCTGGCAATGCCCTAATCGCCGCACGCAGAAATGCCGCATCCCCTTCCCGACCACATACATGAATAATCTCCATTAATGGTAGCAGCAAGGGTAGCAGGGCAGCAATGGCGCGATTGATGCTACGCGCCCCGCGACTGCCGCCAGCGACCAGCAGTGTCGGCACGTCGTCGCTCAACCCAAACGCTGCGCGGCACGCACGCCGGTCAGCGTGAAATAATTCCCGCCGCACCGGATAACCGGTAACGATCAGGCGGACTATTCGATTCTGCGTTGCCAGGTAGGGCACGGCACGCTCAAAATCCACTGGGGTCAACCCCAGATAGCGCCCGGAGTCGGCCACACTACAGGCGACCAGGTTTGCCAGGCGAGCCAGCAAACGCACTGCCAGTCCAGGAACAACATCAGGCTGGTAGATCACCGTCGGCACGCGCGATAGCCGCGCTGCGAGAAATACCGGTACGCACACATATCCACCCGTTCCCAGGATTGCCGCAGGGCGATCATGGGCGATCAGACGACGCGCCGCCCTGGTTCCACGCGCCAGTATCATCAGGTTGCGCACCGCGGTCAATGGATTCTGCCCCCGCACCGCAGCCGCAGGCAGCGCGTGGAAAGGCAGGGTGCTCTCACGCGCCACCAGCCCGGCTTCCATGCCGCCGACACTGCCGACATACAGCACCGACCATCGTGTGTAGAGCGACATCGCCCGGCTGTGTCCACCATCTGTGTCAGTGACGACGAATTGCGCCCCACGCGCGTTGAGTGCTGCGGCGACGGCTAGCGCTGGATACACGTGCCCGCCCGTTCCGCCACCAACCAGCCAGGCGCGCAAAGGAAGCAGTCCGTCCGGATCGCGTAGTGTCCGTGACTGTTTCATCGGTCTCACCAGGAGACGTGGCGCGGGTATAACGCGAAATGTTTAGCAGTATGCCAACTGCCGTCATACACACGGTCAACGACGTTCCGCCGTAACTGATAAAGGGCAGTGTCAACCCTGTGAACGGAATAAGGGTCGTTACCACAGCAATGTTGATCAATGCCTGAAAGACCAGCCAGGCAGTGATGCCAGTTGCGAGTAGCGCTGCAAAGGGATCGGACGATCGTCCGGCGATACGCATCCCGCGGTAGGCAATCACCAGAAAGCAGGTGACAACGAAAAGGGTTCCGATCAGACCAAACTCTTCGCCAATGATGGCGAAGATGGCATCGGTGTGTGCTTCGGGTAACCAGAAGAACTTCTGGCGTGCCTGTCCAATGCCGACGCCAAACAGTCCGCCGCTCGCCAGGGCGTAAAGTGCATGCACCGGTTGATACCCCGCACCCTGGTAGTGCGCAAACGGATCGATCCAGGCAGCGATCCGCTCCTGCCGGTATGCCGCAATGTTGATCAATCCCCAGAATGCGCCACCTGCAATGACTGCTGCTCCAATAACATGGAGCACGTTTGCGCCAGCGACAAAGTACACAATCCCGGCAATGATCACTAGCACAATCGTCGTTCCGAGATCGCCCCCTAGCATTACCAGCCCGCACACTACGCCGAGCGTCAGTGCGAACGGAACCAGTCCATAGGTCACGTTGGTCAGTTTCTCGCCGCGACGTGATAGCCAGTCGGCGAAGTAGATTACCAGCGCCAGTTTAGCAATCTCCGATGGTTGCATACTGAACGCGCCAATGCGGATCCAGCTACGTGCGCCGTTGGCTTCAGTCATTGATGCTGGCAGGATCAGCGTCAGCAGGAGAAGGAAAAGCGTACCCGCCATCAGATGCACCGAGAAGCGCCGCCAGATGCGGTAATCGATGCGTTGCGCCACAAGTAAGCCAGCTGTGCCGATCAGGGCAGCGATCATCTGCCGTCCGGTGTAGTAGAATTGATCGCCAGTATCGGCATACGCGCGCATAAACGATGCGCTGTAGACCATGACCAGTCCAAGCGGGATCAGTACCCCAACTGCCGTCAGCAGGGGGTAGTCTGGTTTGCGTTGACGCATGACTGCCATATGCCACCAGGTATGAATGGGGAACGCAGTATGACTGCGTCCCAGCACTACTCCGGATCAAATCATGGACTGCATCTACGGCGAAATTGTTTGCAGCGGCGGTGTGATAATCAGCGCCAGCGCGATCAGCACTGCCAGTACCGCCATTGTCGCTGGCCATCCGACGCGCAGACTCAATCGCACGACTGTCGGTGGATAGGAACGCTGGTCGAGCGCAAAACGCGGCGCCAGCAGCCATCCGATCACTGCACCAGTCAGCAACCCACCGATATGTGCATTGTTGTCGATGTAGGGTGACGTAAATCCGAGCGCCAGATTGATCATCACCACAAATATCAGGCTGCCGAGTTGCTGGCGTGCGATGCCGCCCAGCACCGAACGCCCAACAATGTAGAAGGCGATCAGCGCGCCAATCAGACCAAAAATCGCTCCTGACGCGCCAACCGAGGGGTTGGGATTGAACGCATACGACATCACTCCGCCGCCCAGACCGGCAATCAGGTAAAGCGCCAGGAAGCGTTGCGAGCCGAAGATGCGTTCGGCTTCGAAACCAAGTGAATAGAGCGCAAACGAGTTGAAGAACAGGTGTGCAATGCCGCCGTGGAGAAACATTGCGGTCAGAAAACGGTAGTACTGCCCGCCGATAAAAATCGCGGCATTCTCTTTCGCGCCCCAGATCAGGGTCAGTTCGTACACACTCACGACGCCAGCAATACGGATGCCAATCACGTCCAGCAACCAGGGTCCAACGAAGACGAGAATGTTGATCACCAGCAGAATGCGCGCCGCCCAGGGCATAAATAGCGGAACACGCATGCGCACCGATCCTGCTTCAGCCTGTTCGGCAGGCGCTGGTTCTTCTGGAGGGCGCCCCGCTGCTTCGAGATCGCGCAGGATACGCTGATAATCGCTGTCGTTGTCGCTCACGTGAAACTCTCAACGATGCGGCGAAACGCTTCACCACGATGAAATTCGTTGCGGAACATGCCAAAACTGGCGCATCCCGGCGAAAGCAGCACAACGTCGCCGGGTGCAGCGATGTGACGGGCTGCCATAACCGCTCGCTCAAAGTCGTCGAATGGTCCGCATACTTCGACCGACGGATCAACCATACGCAGAGCCTGCTGCAACTTCGGGGTGGCGGTTCCGTGCACCAGTACGACTGCTTTGACGCGCCCGGCAATCTTACGCGCAAGATCATCGAATGGCAACTGTTTGTCTGCGCCGCCAGCGATCAGCACAATTGGATCGTCGAAGGCGCGCAGGGCTGCTATCACTGCTTCGGGCGCTGTTGCTGTGGTGTCGTTGACATAACGCACACCGTCAAGTTCTCGTACCAATTCCAGTCGATGTTCGACGCCGGTAAACGTTTGCACGGCGCGTCGAATATGATCCGGCGCAACGCCAAAGGAACAGGCTGCCGCAGTTGCCGCAGCAATGTTCCCAAGATTATGCGCGCCACGGAGTCGCACGTCGTCGCGTGTGCAGATGACGTGCCTTTTGCCGCACTGATCACGCCAGATCAACTCGTCTCCCTGCCAGAAGGCTGCCCGGCCTGTGCGTGCAAGTGCCAGATGGGTGGCGCTGGCGAACCAGACCACATCGTCAGGGCGCTGTTCAACCACCGCCATCGTACGGATGATCGGCGAGTCGGCATTCAGCGCTACTGCGTCACCAGGGCGTTGATGTCGCCAGATCTGCTCCTTTGCCAGAATGTACGCTTCCATCGTTCCATACCGGTCCAGATGATCTGGCGCAATAGTGGTGATACAGGCAATCTTCGGGCTTAGCCCGGCTTCGCCCAACCCTTCGAGCGCAAACGATGAGAGTTCCAGTACCACAGGGGTTGCGGCGGTAATCGCAGGCAACTGATCGAGCGCCGAAATGCGCAGATTGCCAGCAATCACGGTATCCGGAAACTGTTCACGCAACATAGCGCCGAGCAGGAGAGTTGTTGTCGTTTTGCCCTTGGTGCCGGTAACGCCGAGGATGGGTCCGGGGCAAAGCCGGAAGAAGATGGTCATCTCCATCTCGATCGTTGCGCCAGCCGCCCGCGCAATCTGGAGATAGCGCGAGGTGGGCGGCACTGCCGGGTTGCGGACCACAATCTCCGCTCGACGAAAATCATCGTCACGGTGTTCGCCCAACACGAAACGGATCGGCAAACCAGCAAGTGCATCAAGCGATGCACGCAGGTCATCGGGTCCGCGTAGATCGGTGACTGTCACATCGGCGCCCTGCAAGGCGAGAAATCGAGCTACGCCTGTTCCGCCGCCGTGAATGCCAAGCCCCATAACCAGCGCGCGTTTGCCTGCCAGTTGCATACTGCTTTACCGCTCCACTGTTACTGCCGGACGTTCGACTGCCATCCACGCCTCTTGCGCATCATCGATCGTCAGCGCCAGCGATATGCCAACCAGCGCCGACACCATGCCTATCAGCACGAAGCGCTGCATTACCTGCGTTTCGCTCCAACCGAGCAGTTCAAAGTGGTTGTGCAGTGGCGACATTTTGAAAACCCGACGCCCGACGCCAGTGCGCCGTTTCGTCCATTTGAAATAGCCAACCTGGATGATGACCGAGAGCGCTTCGGCAACGAACACCAGACCGACGACCGGCAACAGCAGCCATTGCTGCGACTGAAGGGCAATCACACCCAGCACTGCTCCCAGTGAGAGCGAACCCAGATCACCCATGAACACCTGCGCCGGGTGCGCGTTGTACCATAGAAATGCCGCACACGCACCGACAAGCGTGAAACAGAACGCCATCAGGTTGATGAACTCGCCGTTCAGGAAGGTGATCACCCCATAGGCGGCGAATGCCAGCGTCAGATTCCAGCCTGCCAGACTATCGAGACCATCAGTAAGGTTCACTGCATTGCTTGTGCCGACAATGATCAGCATAGCAAACGGGATGAACCACAGACCAATATCGAACTGCCCGACAAACGGAACGCGCACCTGCCCGAAGTTTGCCAGACCGAACGGTGGCGGCAGATAGAGCGCCAGCGCAGCGCCAAAGGCGATTAGCATCATCAACGCCATTTTGGTCTGCGGCGTAAACCCATAGGTCTTTGACCGACTCCCAACCAGCGACATGTAATCATCAATCGCGCCAAGGATGGCAAACGCAATCAAAACCGCGAGTGGTAGCAGAATCGACCAGCGATCAATCAGGTTGAACGCCACGGTCAGAACAATGACCGGCAGCAGGATGATGATCCCGCCCATCGTTGGCGTACCGGTTTTGACCAGGTGACTCTGTGGTCCTTCGAGGCGAATCTGCTTGCCAATCCCATGGCGGCGCAGGAAGCGGATCCAGTATCCGCCCGTTGCGAGGGTCAGGATAAAGGCAGCTGCTGCCAGCAGCAGCGCTCGTGCCATATCTTGCACCAGTAATGCCTGGAGCGTTTCGCGCACGTGTATCTCCTCTACGTCATTGATCTCCGGGACGATAGATATCTGCAGAACGATGGAGCATCACGGACGATGCTGCTGCAACCGCGCCACAATACTCTCCATCAGCATACCACGCGACCCCTTGATTAACACAAAGTCGCCGGGTGCCAGGTAGGACATCGCCAGGTCTGCCGCTTCGTCATTATCGTCAACGCTCCACACCTGTTCAGGCGCCATGCCAGCCTGAAGCGCCTCATCAGCGATCCAGCGCGCCCGTCGCCCAACCGTGATCAGGAACTGGGCGACTTCGGCAACACGCGCTCCGACTCTGCGATGCGCCTCCTCTTCAATGCTTCCCAATTCCAGCATATCACCCAGAATGGCAATGCGCCGCCCCTCAAGGTCTGCCAGCAGGTTGAGCGCTGCCAGCATCGAGGCTGGCGATGCATTGTACGTATCGTCGATCAGCGTTGTCTGATTGACGCCAGGCACAGCCAGAAGCCTGAGTTGCGCGCTCTCATCGCGCAGCCCAGCGATGATCGCTTCCCATTCCATGCCGAGCAGTAACCCGGCGGAAGCTGCAGCAAGCGCCGTGTGAACGCTGTGCCGCCCTAGCAACGGGAGTGTCAAATAGAAAGCATCACCCTGATAATGCACCCGAAAACTAATCCCCTGCAACCCACGACTTTCGATCGAATCCGCCCAGAGATCCGCTGCCGGGTCGAGACCGTAGAAGAATGGGCGAGCACGCGTCACCTCCGCCATTGCGCGCACCCGTGGGTCATCGATGTTGAGGATCGCAAACCCATCGTCGGGCAGCGCCTGCGGCAACTCGCTTTTGGCGCGTTGGATCGCTTCGATACTCCCCATCCGCTCAAGGTGAGAAGGCCCTACATTGGTCACAATCCCGAGGCGTGGCCGGGCGAGAGCCGCCAGATGCGCGATCTCACCCGGACCGTACATGCCCATTTCCAGCACCGCCACCTGATGGTCGGCGGTCAGTTTGAGCAGCACAATAGGCAATGACGCCTCGCTGTTGTAACTTCTTGGACTTTTTAAGGTGCGAAAGCTGCGCTGGAGCACGCTGGCAGTCACCTCTTTCGTCGAGGTTTTGCCCACGCTCCCGGTAACGCCAATCACGATAGGGTGATATTTCCCCCGGTGATAGGCTGCCAGCCGGTTCAGCGCCGCCTGTGGATCATCAACAGCGATCAGTAGCACACTATCGGGTGTCGCCTGTTCGAGTCCTTCCCCAGTGACCGGATCGATCACCGTGTAAGGATGTGCGAGCGACAGGTTTGACAGTTTGTCCCGGCGCACCAGGGCGCCGCGCGCACCACGCGCTGCCGCATCTGCCAGAAATTCGTGGCCATCGACCCGCTCGCCACGCAGTGCAACGAACAGGCACTCCGACGTCGCCAGCCGCGAATCAATCACCGCTTCGCTAAAGGCGACCTGCATCAATGCGGGCGGTAGCGATAGCTTGCGCCGATCCGCTTCCGCCTGCACGCCAAGCAGCACTTCGTCCAGTTGTAACACCGCCGTGTCCTTCATCCATCACAGGAATCAATCCGGCGGCATTGTAACATAACCTTATCTGACCGGAAACAACGGCACAGTATGCGTCCTGCGCCTACCGATTGAGACGCCCGCCCACCGTCTGTCCTGGATCGACCAGTCCCATATCGGGGGCGATCCGTGCATACTGGAGCAGTTGCGTCGCTATCGACTGGAAGAGCGGGATCGCGGTGCGCACTGCCCAATAATCGTCGCGTGGGCGATCAACTTTCACCAAGATGGCGAAACGCGCACGCTCAGCTGGCGCAAGCCCAACGACCGATCCGATCGTCGCATCGGCGATATACCCGCCGCGTCCGTCCGGGATCGACGATGTGCCAGTTTTGGCGCATACTTCATAGCCGGGCACAAGCCATGTATCACCGTAGTGACCGGTCACGCCCGCCCAGACAACCGGTGCATAATGGTTGGCGGATTTCACCAGCATACGGCGCACTGTCCACGCTACGCCCGGCTCGATTGGTTGTCCAATCTGTTTAGGCTGGGTAATGACACAATCATCGCCGCGACAGCGCCGTTCGACAACATATGGGCGCATGAGTTTGCCGTCGTTGCCAATCGCAGCCACCATACGCACCAGTTGAAGCGGTGTCACGGCAATCCCCTGACCATACCCATTGGTGTCGAGCACCAGCGGACTCCAGCCCTGTCGCGCTGGTGTCTGCACCATGCCTGCCGCTTCACCAGCAATGTCGATACCGGTGGGATGTCCAAAACCAAACTCATTCAGCATTGCGTAGAAGCGATCAGCGCCGATCAGTTCCGCAAGTTGCAGCGCACCGACATTGCTCGAGTAGTAAAGTACCTTTTCCGGGTTGACAGGACCGTTCCCCGCCCCATTCCAGTTCGACAGACGCCATCCATAGCGATAGACACTGCCGGGGTCATCGACAACCGTATCAGCGGTAAAAGCGCGCGTCTGCAACCCGGCGGCAACCGTAAAGATCTTGAAAGTCGAACCCGGCTCATACTGTGTCCCGATAGCCGGGTTCAGGTTGTACATTTCCGGTGCATACTCGAAGTAGCGGTTCGGATCAAACGTTGGATAACTGGCCATGCCAAGGATCGCACCGGTGCGCGGGTCCATCACGATTACCACGCCACTGTCGGCGTTGTGCTCATCAACCGCTTTTTTCAGTTCGGTCTCGATAACGTGCTGGACCGTAGGATCGATAGTCAACTGGAGATCGACGCCTGGCGCGGCTGGCTGAATTTCCTGCGGCGCGATCCAGATCGGATTGCGCTGCGAGTCGACTTCCGCTGTAATGACGCCAGTGCTGCCACGCAGCAGCGTATCGTAGTACCCTTCGATGCCGCTGATGCCGACGTGATCGAAATTGACTGCGCCAACCACGTGGGCAGCGAAGGTCTGTTGCGGGTAGACACGGCGCGGTTCGTACTGGAGCAGCAGTCCAGGCTCGTCGAGCGCTATGATGCGTTCGGCGATCTCTGGTTCGAGCCAGCGTTTGATACGCACCTGATAACGCGATGTATTCTGCATCGCTGCCAGAATGTCGGGCGACGGAATGCCCAGTAGACCGGAAAGGGTCAGCGCCAGGCGCTGTGCCTGCTTCTGATCGATCAGCGACGGTACAACATACAGACTCTGGAAATCGACATCGAGCGCCAGGACGTTTCCTTTGCTGTCACGAAGAACGCCGCGCGGCGCAGGGATCGGCAGGCTTTGATACACCTCAGCGCGCGCCATCTCTGCCAGCGTGCGTCCACCGACCCGCACCTGCCCGGTCTGAATGCTGCCCAGATGCACCGCCACGCGCACGATGATCACCACAGCAATCAGCAGGATCAGGTTTAGCCGCCAGCGACTGATTGTGATCGGGTGTGTCGGTATGGCGCTGCGCCGCGCTGGAATGCGATTGACAACCGTGCCGCGTGTGGTGCGGGCAGCCATATAGCGTTCCTTCTACGGGTTCAGCGGCAAGCTATCATCCGATGACGATTCACGGTCAGTGGTTGTGCCAATGGTAATATACCGCGCCTGTTCCGGTCGCATTGGGCGAAGGTTCATTCGGAGCGCACGGCGCTCAATGTCAGCGAGCGACTGAGCGCGCGCCAGACGCAAACGCAGATTACTCTGCTCGCGCAGCAACAGCGTTTGCTGACGCTGCAACTGAGCAACAGCGTGCCCCTGGGTCGCTAGATGCCCGGTTTGCGCAAGCGTCAACCCGCTCATCAACGCCAGCCATAGTGCGGCGGCAATCAACCGTCGCCCACCATCGAGCCGCAGATAGCGCGCGAGTTTAATGCGCCGCTCTTTCGCTTCACGGATGGTTGGATAGAGCGGTTTGAGTGTGACAGCCATCGGTTCCCCTCTCTTCTTCAGTTGTGCAATGGAATGGAACAGCGTGCATTTTCGTTCACAATACCCGTTCCGCTACCCGCAACCTGGCGCTGCGACTGCGCGGGTTGGCGCGTTGTTCTTCGACACTGGCTTCGACCGGCTTGCGTGTGATGATACGCAGACGACCGGCCTGCGCTTCGGCACGCAGCGTGTGCTTGACGATCCGGTCCTCCAGCGAGTGAAATGCAATGATCGCCATTCTCCCGCCCGGTACTAGCAGGTTAACGATCTGCGGCAATGCTGCTTCCAGGCTTGCCAGTTCATCATTGACTGCAATCCGCAACGCCTGAAACGTGCGCGTCGCCGGATGAATTCTGCCGCGCTGCCCACCCAGCGCTCGACTGACAATCGCTGCCAGTTCATCGGTGGTCGTCAGCGGTTTGCGCTGCCGCGCTTCGACGATCGCGCGTGCGATGCGGCGCGAACCGCGTTCCTCGCCATATCGAAAGATCAGGTCGGCAAGTTCCTGTTCCGGCAGGTCGTTGACCAGATGTGCTGCCGTTACCAGCGCGTCCGGATCGAATCGCATGTCAAGCGGAGCGTGTGACTGAAATGAAAATCCCCGCTCTGGCATGTCAAGTTGATACGATGAGACCCCCAGATCGAGCACCACACCCTCTACCTGCGCAAAACCGGATGTCGCCGCCAGTTGTCCGATCTCCCGAAAACTGCCGCGGACAAGCGTCACCCGATCACCGTATGGCGCCAGTCGCGCTGCCGCCGCCGCCAGCGCTGCCGGGTCACAGTCAATCCCCAGCAGACGACCGTTGGGCGACGATGCCTCCAGGATCGCTGCGGCATGACCGCCGCCGCCAACCGTTCCATCGATATACCGACCGCCAGGGCGCGGCAACAGCCCGGCGACTACCTCTGCAAGGAGTACTGGCGTGTGATGGTATTCCAAGAACCAAGAACCGAGAACTAAGAACCAGGAACCGAGAACCAGGAACCGAGAACTGAGAACCGAGAACCAAGAACCAGGAACCGAGAACCAGGAACCAAGAACTGAGAACCAAGAACTGAGAACCAGGTTCAACGTTCAAAACTCGACCTTCTAACGTTCAACCTTCAACGCTTCGACCTTCTAACAACCTTCAACTCTCAACCCTCAACCTTCAACGCTCCAACTTATCACAACTCAGACGACAGAAACGTACTTCGGCTTTCAACCTTCAACAATAGTTCAACGTTCAACTTCACTCTTTCAAAACCGCAACTCTGCCAGTTTCTGCGCGAACAGGCTCGCATTTGCATCCATAGTGCTCAACACATGCTGCCAGCGGCGCGGCGCCCAGATCTCGAAGTGCCGGTTCAGACCTGCAATGATCGCTTGATCACCAAGTTCAGCAAACTCACGCAGGTTCTGCGGAATAAGAATGCGTCCCTGCCGGTCAAGCGTCATGTCAGCGGCGCCCGCAAACAACATGCGCTGCAAATGGCGCGTCTCTTCGCTGCCGATCGGCAGACTGCTCACCTGGCGCGCCAGTTCTTCCCAAACACTGCGCGGGAACCCCATCAAACATTTATCGAAACCGCGCGTGATCACCACCCCCTCGCTAAGAGCATCTCGAAACCGGGCCGGTATCGCCAGACGACCCTTGTCATCGATGGTATGTTCGTATTCACCTAAAAACACAATTGTTCGTCTGAACTAACCGGTTGATAACGCAATTAACCCGCCAATCGCGCTGCACATTGTAAATTGCACTCAAGCATAGTATGGAGATAGAACATTTGTTTTCAACTCGCAACTCCTTGAACATCGTATTTCCCCACTTTGCCCCACATTTCCCCACCCGATGGTGATTATATACCACTTATTCCCACATATCAAGCAGAATGTGCATGATCTGCAAAACTTCGTTGCTACGATCGCATGTCGTTATCGGTGTTGCCTACCAGGACGTGGCGGCGCCCTGACCGTCTCGTGCTTTACCAATGCCCAGGTCTGGACCTGCAGGTCGGTACACAATTCATCCAGGTCTGTCTGGCGATTGAAGCAGTGTCTGGACTGTTCCGGGTGTATCTCCGGCTTGACAGGCGCACCGGTTTGAGTTATTATCAAAAACGATAACGATATTAATTCGGGAAACGTTGGAAAGGGAAAGATCGAAAGCGCCTATACCGACACGCAACATCAGTCATCGAGGTATCTATGCACACACGTCTTCAACACATCATCCTCGTGATTGGTCTGTTCTCGCTGTCTGGTTTTGTTCTGTCCGCCATAGGGGCACGCGCTGCAGAACCGCCATCCACCGTCCCGCCGAATGTCGTTGGCGGCGAGCCGGTCAATCCCGGGGAGTATCCATGGCTTGCGGGTCTGCTCGTAGCCAGCGTGCAGGAAGAGGCTGCCGTCTTCTGCGGCGGTGCGCTGATCGACGACGGCGCTCCGACTGCTAGTTCACAATGGGTGCTTACAGCAGCGCACTGCCTGGTTAGGAACGGTGAGGTTAGGTTGCCATCAGCGATCGAGGTGCTTGCCGGTCAGCACGACCTGACGCAGGTTCAGCCAGAACAACGGCATCCGGTTGAGGAAATCATCGTGCATCCGCTTTACCTCTCCGGATACGCGCCTGTCAACGATATTGCGCTGCTCCGCCTGGCTGCACCGGTGAACGTGGGTAACACCCTGCCTGTCGCCACTCCCGCTGATACTGCATTCTTTGCACCCGGCGTCGATGCACAGATCGCCGGGTGGGGCAATCTCCTGCCGCAGACTGGCGTTCAGCAACCGGATATTGCACACAAGGCGGTCGTCAAGATCGTGGATGACGCCACATGCAATGCGCGGTATGATCGCGCGCTGGGTATTGAGCATCTCTGCGCGGGCAATATGCTGACTGGCGGCGTTGACACCTGTTAGGGCGACAGCGGCGGTCCGCTTATGGTAATGAAAGGCAGCACACTGATCCACGCCGGTATTGTCAGTTTTGGTCAGGGGTGCGCCTGGCCCCATTTCCCTGGCGTTTATGCGCGCACAGCAACCTATGCCAGCTGGATCAATGCGGTCATCAATAACCAACCGCACGTTGATGTCATACAGGAGGGTCCGTATCCCATCTGGCCCGGCGAGGATGTTCCCGATCCCACGTTGTTCCATATCTCGACTGCTGCGCCAGGCGAGCCGTTTACGTATACGCTACGGGTCGCCAATACCGGTATGCAGGTCCTCGATACGCTGACCATTACTGCCACATTGCCTGGCAGCGCCAGTCTGATCGCCATTAACGACGGTGGAATCGCCGCAGGACCTGTTATCACCTGGACTGCAACCAATCTAGCGCCTGGCGAGGTGATCGAGCGCTCGTATGTCGTCTCCACCACCACGAGCGTCACGACCGGTCCGTATGGGGTGATGGCGATCAGCGGATCAACAACGGTAACGTCGTCCGGGCGTTTGCCGATCACGACGCTGATCAATACACCGCGGCTGCACCTTCGCACATTTGCTGAATCAGAGGTGGAAGTGGGATCGGTCTTTGGACAACGCTTTCTGCTGGTCAATTTTGGGCAGGGTAATGAAGCAGACGTGACGACGCCCATAGATGTGCGCGCAAAGATTCCCCCTGGCGCCAGCATTGTGGCTATCAATAATGGATCGATCATTGGCGACGAGGCGCGCTGGCAAGTTTCAGGGTTAACCGGGGAGAGTTTCGTGTTTCTGGGTATGGATGTGCGCGCCGGGGCTGTTGGCAGCGTCTTTCGCATCACCGATTTCCAGGCGCAGATCGGTAGCGCGACACCTACCCTTGGCGCGACTGCAAGCCAGACGGTCATCACCGAAGCACGCCGTTATCTCCCCCTCATAGTCCGCTGAACCCGGTTGTGATAGAGCGGCGCTGGTTCGCAGCGCCGCTCCAAATCGTGCTATTCGGGAGAGGTGCGGGCAATCGGGGCGGAGACAGCTCAGTACAGGCGCACCTTGTAACCCACCGTCTTCAGCAGTTCGCTGGCAATGACATACCGCTGAATTTCGTTGGTGCCTTCGTAGATGCGGAAGACGCGCGCATCGCGGTACATGCGCTCAAGCGGCAGTTCGCGCGAGAAGCCCATGCCGCCGTGGATCTGGATAGCTTCATCGAGGATCCACGCCAGCGAATCGGTGCAATACAGTTTGACGATGCTCGATTCGAGTCGCGCAGTTTCACCACGGTCCACCTTCTTCGCACAATCGTACACGATCTGTTCCATCGTGTAGATTTTTACCGCCATATCTGCCAGTTTGAACTGGATCGCCTGAAAATCAGCGATTGGGCGACCAAACTGCTGCCGTTCGACGGCGTACTTGAGTGACAGTTCATACGCTTCCTTCGCCGCACCAAGGCAGGCGGCGCCCAAACCACAGCGTCCAATGTCGAGCGTCTGGAGCGCGAGCGCATACCCGCGCCCGACTTCGCCAAGCACGTTTGACGCTGGCACACGGCAATCTTCGAAGAAGATCGAAGCAGTGTGCGACGCGCGCAACCCCATCTTCGGCTCGACTTTGCCGACCTTGAAGCCGGGGAAGTCTTTCTCAACAATGAACGCAGTGATACCACGCGGACCGGCCTCCGGATCGGTGCTGGCAAAGACAACAATGACATCAGCGAACGATCCGTTGGTGATCCACATCTTGCTGCCGTTGAGCACCCAGAAATCGCCATCGCGCACGGCAGTGGTACGAATATGGGCAGCATCACTGCCAGCGTTCGGTTCGGTCAATGCCCATGCACCCCACTTGCGACCTTCGATCAGCGGGCGCAGGTAGCGCTCCTTCTGGTCTGGCGTCCCTGCGAGATGGATCGACATGGAACAGAGCTGAACATGCGCCCCCAGTATTGTCCCTGTTGATGCACATTTACGGTTTATTTCTTCCAGCAGAACGCAGTAACCCGTAATCCCGGCATCGGAACCACCGTATGTTTCGGGGAAGGGAACGCCAAGCAGACCAAGATCGGCGGCTTTACGCAACATCTCAAATGGAACCCGCTCTTCTTCATCGATCTCGCGGGCGATCGGGGCGATCTCCTTGTTGGCGAACTCGCGGACAGTCTGTCGCAACAATCGGAGATCTTCGGGAAGTTCATACTCCATCGTGTGGTCTCCCTTCTACCTGTGCCTTTTTTCCATTATAACACGTTGCAGCATGGAGATGCTGGCACGATGACGACTCAGCGCACGCTTCTGTTTTTGCCCACACTGCGATCTTCAGGGTACAATAATAGATCAATCATATTCATTGACGAAAGAAGAATAAACTATATGCCCGATCAACAGATTCATCTCACCGTCACCGGTATGACCTGCGCATCGTGCTCCGGTCGCGTCGCCAGGGCGTTGCAGAAGGTTCCAGGCGTGATTGAGGCACGCGTCAATCTGGCAAGCGAGCAGGCGGAGATCCGTTTTGACGCAGCGCAGACGACGCCGGAACGGTTGGTGGCGGCGGTCGAACAGGCTGGCTATGGCGTGATTACCGAGCGTGTCGAAATACCGGTGACCGGCATGACATGCGCGTCGTGCGCAGCACGGATCGAGAAGGCGCTGCGCAGGGTTCCCGGCGTGATCGAGGCGACGGTCAATCTGGCGAATGAACGCGCAACAGTACTGTTCTCACCGTCCGATGCGGGACGGAGTGACCTGGTTGCCGCCATTGAACACGCCGGTTACGGCGTGATCGATCAACGCAGCACCGCCGCATCTGGTGAAGACGGCGAGGCGGTGGCGCGTGCACGCGAACTGGATCTGCGTCGCCGCACGCTCACGGTCGCAGTAGTGTTGACCACCCCTATCTTCCTGCTGTCGATGGGGCGCGATTTTGGACTGATCGCCCCCTGGTTGATCGGAGCGGGCGCGGACATGGCGCGCTCGATGAGCGGACCAATCCACGCGATGATGGAACACATTGCTGCGCGCGACGATCTGCTCAACTGGCTGTTTCTTTTCCTTGCCACGCCGGTGCAGTTCTATGCCGGGCGCGATTTCTATGTCCATGCCTGGAAGGCATTGAAGAACCGCACTGCGACGATGGACACCCTGATTGCAGTCGGATCGTCAGCGGCATACTTCTACAGCCTGGCGCTGATGCTCACTGGTCTGGCAGGTCATGTCTACTTCGAGACGGCAGCCGTCATCATCACCCTGATCCTGGTCGGCAAATATCTGGAAGCGCGTGCAAAGAGTCAGACCGGCGCGGCAATCAGGGCGCTGATCGGGTTACAACCGAAGACAGCGCGCGTGGTGCGTGGCGGACAGGAAGTGGACATCCCTGCCGCCGATGTGCGTCGCGGCGAGATTGTGATCGTGCGTCCCGGCGAGAAGATACCGGTCGATGGCATTGTCATCTCCGGCGCATCCGCCGTTGACGAAAGTATGATCACCGGGGAGAGCATGCCGGTGGAAAAGCGCGAAGGCGATACCGTCATTGGCGCGACGCTGAATCGCAGCGGGAGTTTCCAGATGCGCGCGACGCGCGTCGGCAGAGAGACGGCCCTAGCGCAGATCATTGCGCTGGTGCAGCAGGCGCAGGGAAGCCGCGCACCGGTGCAGCGCCTGGTCGATCAGGTGTCCGCCGTCTTTGTGCCCATCGTCCTTGTGATTGCGCTGGTTACATTTCTCGCCTGGTTCTTTATCGGCGGAACGGGCTTCACCCAGGCGATGATCTTTGCCGTGGCAGTGCTGGTGATCGCCTGTCCCTGCGCGCTGGGGCTGGCGACGCCGACCGCTATCATGGTGGGGGTAGGCACAGGCGCCGCACACGGCATTCTGATCAAGAATGCCGAAAGCCTGGAGCGCGCAGGGAAGGTTCAGGCGGTTGCGCTCGATAAAACCGGAACAGTGACAGTCGGAAAGCCGTCGGTCACCAACATCGTACCGCTTTCGGTTGCGACAGTTGCCAGCAACGCACTGGCGTTCCGATTGAATGCGAGTGATCGCCAGGAAACGCTGCGTCTGGTTTCGTTCGACCATGGCGCAGACCTGGCTTCGTCCGTTATCAACGGCAAACCTCTTACTCTAGACGATGTGCAGCGCAACAATCTGCTGCGATGGGCGGCAAGCGCCGAGGTGCGCAGCGAACATCCGCTTGGCGAGGCGATCGTTCGTGCAGCACGGGAAGCCGGTATCCCGCTGGCTCAACCTCAGCACTTCGAAGCCGTTGCGGGGCAGGGAGTGATTGCTACGGTTGAAGGGCATAGCGTGGCAGTCGGCAGTCTAGCGCTTCTGCGCGAACGCGGCATCGATCCATCAGCATTCGACAGCGACCTGACACGCCTGCAAGACGAGGGGAAAACCGTTATGCTCGTCACCATCGATGGCGTGGCGCGGGGGGTCATTGCCGTCGCCGATACGATTAAGCCGACCTCGCGCGCAGCAGTCGAGGCATTGCACCGCCAGGGGATTGATGTGTGGCTGATCACCGGCGACAATCGCCGGACGGCAGAAGCGATTGCCCGTCAGGTGGGCATCGATCCGTCGCGGATCTACGCCGGGGTGCGCCCGGAAGACAAGGCGCGTATCGTTCGTGAATTACAGCAAGGACGCCGAATTGTGGCAATGGTTGGTGATGGCATCAACGACGCACCAGCACTAGCGCAGGCTGATGTCGGCATTGCGATCGGCAGCGGCGCCGATGTGGCGATGGAGACTGCTGACATTACGCTTATGCACGGTGATCTGCGCGGTGTAGCGCAGGCAATCGATCTCAGCAAACGTACATTGCGCACGATTCGCTGGAACCTGTTCTGGGCATTCATTTATAACATCGCCCTGATCCCGATCGCTGCTGGCGCGCTCTATCCGCTGACCGGGTGGCAACTGAGTCCTATGCTGGCTGCCGCGGCAATGGCGTGCAGTTCGATCTTCGTGGTGACCAACTCGCTCAGGCTGCATCAGGCGCTGGGGTTGCAACAAAGGTTGAACGTTGAAAGAGGGGACAAGGTGAGTTCACTTTACGGGTAAGGAAGATACTGATTGACACGCAACGCGGAATCGCTCATTCACCATAAACCGATCCATGCCGTTGGCGCAGTCGTCTACCGGCACAATGCACAGGGTCGTCTTCAGATTCTGCTGATCAAGAAACGTAAGGGCTACTGGACATTACCGAAGGGCAAGGTCTCTCCAACTGAAGACGATACTTCTGCGTTGCTGCGCGAACTACGCGAAGAGACCAATCTGACGGGCATTGTCGAAGAACGGATAGCGCAGGTGATGTATATTACGCCACGACGACGGTTGCCACGGCTCAAAATTGTGACATACTATCTTGTACAGGTGGCACCGGAAGCCATCGCCACACCGGGAGGGCACCCCGGCGAGATTATTGAGCGCGTGCGCTGGACTTCTCCCGCTGCAGCGCTCCACCGGGTCAAACGCAAGCGCATTCGTGAAATCATCGCCTGTGCTCAAAACGTGCTGGTCAAGCGTCAGCAGGGTCGTGGAGCAGCAGATCGATGATCGCATCGATTCGCGGAATACTCATTGCAGTGGCAGCGGATCACGTCGTTGTAGAGACTGGCGGCATCGGATGGATGATCTACGCGCCACGTCCAGTGATCGCTGCGCTGGGTGACATCGGCGCTACGGTACGCCTGTTCACCTGTCTGCTGGTGCGCGAAGATTCGCTCACCCTCTATGGCTTTGAAACTGTCGAACAACGGCAGTTATTCGAGACACTGCTCAGTGTGACCGGTGTTGGTCCACAAGCGGCGCTCAACCTTCTCTCATCGGGAACCATTGATGAACTGCGGCTGGCGATTGCAACCGGTGATGTGACGCGGCTGGCGCGCACGCCGCGGATCGGCAGGAAAATCGCGGAGCGGCTGGTGTTGGAATTGAAAGGGAAAATCAACGTCAAGGGATTACCGACCGGCACCGCAGTCACCCCCGCAGTCGCAGCAGTGAATGCCGAGTTGAACGAGGCGCTAATCGGCATGGGATTTACCGACGCAGAAGCGGCAGCTGCGATTGCAGCGCTCCCATCAGACGCCCCCCTTGATCTCGAGGCGCGCTTGCGGCTAGCATTGCGCTATTTTGGCACACCGTAAACTGTGTACAACCCTCCCAATTACGATCTGTCATCGTGTAATGCAGGACTGAAGAACGATTGATCCTCCTTCCTGCGTTCATTACAATACGCGACCGGAAAACGGAAGAGCACTACATCGCCACGAGCACTGCGATGAACGCTGCTGATCCGCTGCGATCAGCACATGTTGTGCGGCGCATTGTTCTCAGTTTCGCACTAACGATCGGCCTGATCGCTGCGATTGCATTAATCTCCTACGGCTGGACGCAACTCCTCTTTGCTGCTGAACGGGGGCGCGTGGATCTGGTTATCGCTAGCACGCGACAACATGCGCTCTCACAGCGTATCGCATTATCGGCTGAGCGCCTGATGGCTACGTCTGACCCGGAAGATGCCGCCCGTGCGCGCACGACTCTGAGCGAAGCAATCGATGAGATGACGCAGCAGCATGAGAACCTGATCCGCGCTGTCGCATCGCTGCCACGTGACGATCCACACGCACAGGCGATCCGCCGCCTCTACTTCGATCCGCCAGCGTCGCTCGACGCGCGCGTGCAGGAGTACCTGGAGTATGCACAGCGCCTGCATGACGCTCAGAGTCCGCAACACTCTGATCTGCTGGCGATCCAACATGCAGCGCTATATGATCTGCCGAGCCTCTTCGACACGGCAACCCGTCTGTACAGTGACGAGCGGCGCGCCCTTTTGTCCACAATGGATGCGATGCATGCTGTTGTCTTTGGCATGGTACTGATAGTGCTGATGCTGGAGGGCGTATTCATCGTGCGACCGATGGTGCGACAGACGCAACAGTACATCGCACAGCGCGACGAAAGTGAAGCGCGTTTGCGCGCCCGCGAAGCAGTAACGCGTGCTCTATACGATATAACCTCAACCACACAGATGGATTACCTTCAAAAGGTGCAGGCGCTGCTTGCTATGGGGTGTGACTACTTCCGGATGATTACCGGCATACTCACCAGAATCGATGGCGAAGAACTGGAGG
The DNA here is from genome assembly GCA_017743475.1 of Roseiflexus sp. GTDB lineage: Bacteria > Chloroflexota > Chloroflexia > Chloroflexales > Roseiflexaceae > Roseiflexus. The sequence continues at coordinate 48,822 of JAGHYV010000004.1, forward strand.
TCGTTGCAGCGCATCAACCTCCTGAGCACCTGGCACCCGGTCAGCGCTTTGCGCGTGCCGATAGTTACTGCACTGCCGTTCTGGAGTCCTGCACGCCGGTTGGCATCAACCACGCTGGGCGCTCTGCTTGGCGCGATCACCGCTGCTACGCGCTTCAGCGCATGGAAGCATACATCGGCGCACCAGTGCGGATGCGGGGCGTAACGGTCGGCACGCTCTGTTTTGCCAGCACCACACCCCGTCAGGCGCCATTCACCGATGGAGATTACGATCTGATCCGCCTCATGGCGCAATGGATTGGCAGTGAACAGGATCGCTTGCAGACCGAAGCCGCGCTGCGCGAGAGCGAGGAGCGCTTCGCTCTGCTTGCAAGCGTCACAACCGAAGGAGTCGTTATCAGCGAGCAGGGGATAATTGTTGACGCAAATGCTGCTGCCAGCGCACTGCTCGGTTGCCCGCTTGAACAACTGCGCGGCAGGTCGGTATTCGAGTTCACAACTCCCGAAGGGCGAGAAAAAGTCGCTCACGCGCTTGCCACTGGATATGATCATCCCTATGAGGTGCTTGCCCGCCGGAGTGATGGAACCCTCTTTCCAGCAGAGGTAACCGGACGGAACATCCCCTATTACGGACGGACAGCGCGCGTGACGACCATCCGCGACATGTCGCGTCAGCGCCTCGCGGAAGCCGCCTTGCGTGCCAGTGAAGAACGCTTCCGCCAGTTAGCGGAGAATGTCAACCAGGTCTTCTGGATCTGCACTCCGGCGCTCGATCAGGTGCTATATGTCAATCCGGCGTACGAACGCATCTGGGGACGATCCTGCGACAGTCTGTACGCTCAACCGGCATCGTTGTTCGAGGCGATTGTTCCGGAGGATCGCGAGCGCGTTCTTGCACTCCACAATGCCGAATATCATCGTGGATACAGCATCGAATTCCAGATTCGGCGGGACGATGGTCAGTCACGCTGGATTCTGACCCGCACTTTTCCAGTAGTGAACGAGGCAGGAGTCATCTATCGTATCGCTGCTATCTCGGAAGATGTGACCGGACGCAGGCAGGCGGAGGAAGAGCTACGCGCGACATTGGCAGCGCTTGAGACGCAATATCACGCAGCAGATCGCGCCCAGAGTGAGATGCGCGCAATCCTCGACGCTTCCAGTGAAGCAATCGCGCTCCTGGCGCCTGATGGCACGTTCCTGACGGTCAATCGCTGTTTCTTCGACATGTTCGGCACGACCGCAGAACGTGTGCTCGGACAGCGACTGGCAGACATGTATGCCGCCATCCGGCAGATCTTCGACAATGCTGATGAATTGTACATTCGTATGTACCATGCCCTTCAGGATACTCAGACTATTTTCCACGAACGCGTGTCGCAGCGTAAACCGCAGCAACGTGAACTGGCAATCTTTTCTTCGCCGGTATGGACAGCTAACCAGACGCACCTCGGGCGCCTTTACATCTTTCGCGATGTTACACACGAACGCGCCGTTGAGCGGATGAAATCTGAATTCGTGGCAATGGTGTCGCACGAACTACGCACACCGCTGACCTCGATCAAAGGGTACGTGGATATGCTGCTCGATGGCGATGCAGGACTGCTTGCCGATGAGCACCTGGAACTCCTGCGCATTGTCAAATCGAATGCTGATCGCCTGCTACTGCTGATCAACGATCTCCTCGACATGTCAAAGATCGAAGCAGGAAAACTGTCGCTCCACCGCATTCCGCTCGATCTCCGCCCGCTCATCTGGCAGGTCGCTGCCGCCCTGCGACCGCATCTCGATGCAAAGCAGCAACGCCTGACCCTTGATCTGCCAGAGACCTCACCGGATGGTTCAGCCCCGCTTATCGCAGGCGATGCGGCGCGTCTGAGTCAGATTCTGACCAATCTTCTCTCCAATGCGATCAAGTATACTCCTCAAAACGGCGAGATTACAATCCGCCTGACAAAAGAACCACCCTGGCTCTGCATCGCCGTCCAGGATACCGGCATTGGCATGACACTCGAAGAACAGGATCATATTTTTGATCGCTTCTACCGTGCACGCAACCGCGCAACCCGTGAAACCAGCGGAACAGGACTCGGTCTGGCAATCACTCGTTCACTTGTCGAACTTCATGATGGACGGATTACAGTTGAAAGCCAGCCAGGACACGGTTCGACATTTCGTGTCTATATTCCGCTGTTAGAGTATGTCGATCAGCACGACAACGCCCTAACAGCAACGCGGACCGATGGCAGGGAAGAGCGTGATGGATGATCTGTCGCTATGGGTTGATACAAACGTACGACTGGTGCGACGCATTTTGGGTGGTTGATGATGATCCGGACATCAATTTATATATCGGAGAGGAAGAGCGTAATGGATGATCCGTTGCTATGGGTCAATACAAACGCGCAACCGGTGCGGCGCATCCTGGTGGTTGATGATGATCCGGACATCAATCGCCTTCTGCGCGTCCGTCTGACTGCACGCGGGTATGAGGTGGCTACCGCTGCAAGCGGTGAGGAGGCGCTGGAACTCCTGTCAGAAACACCTGCTGATATTGTGTTTCTCGATATCTCCCTGCCCGGCGTGAGCGGTTTGCAAACCCTAGCGGAAGTGCGTCGACGCGGGATGGATACTGCGGTCATTATGACCACTGCCTTCGGCTCGGAGCAGATCGCAGTCGAGGCGTTACGCCAGGGCGCCAACGACTATCTGCGTAAGCCATTCGAGTCAGACGAGTTTTGTCGTGTGTTGAAGCGCACAGTGCAGTGGCTCGAACTTGAGCGTCAGAACCGGCTGCTGCGCCGGCACCTGGAAGCGCATCACCGCCGTCTGAAGAGCGAGCTGGCGCGTGCCGCTGAGGTGCAGGCGCGGTTGTTGCCGCAGATGGCGCCAGCACTAACTGGGTTTCAACTCGCTGCCGAATGCATCCCTGCCCGTGATGTCGGCGGCGACTTTTACGACTGGCAGCAACCTCAACCGCATCTGCTCAGTTTCTGGCTCTGTGATGTCATGGGGAAGGGAATCGATGCAGCGCTCCTCATGGCGACGGTACGCGCCGTTATGCGCGCAGTCGTGCGTCGTAGCCCGCCTGCCGAAGCAATGCGCTACGTAACGAATGCGCTCATCGATGACCTGGTACAGTCAGGACGGTTCGTTACCCTCTTCCTGGCGCAACTCGATACCAGCAGCGGACGCCTCGCCTCAATCGATGCAGGACACGGGTTAGCCTTTGTGCGACGCGCCGATGGAACGGTCGAGACTCTCGATGACCAGCGTGGTCTGCCGCTTGGCGTGCTTCCCGACGAGCAGTACGCTCAACGCGAAACAGTGCTCGCTCCGGGGGATGCTCTGATCGTCTACAGCGATGGGCTGGTCGATGCGCGCGTCGATCTCGATCTGACGCCGCACGTTCTGGCGAGTCATCTCTACGGCGCAACTAGTGCATTGGCGATGCTCGACCGCCTGGTGACGCTGCTGGCGCCGGTGCAGACACCGCCTGATGATATGACGCTGCTGGTGGTGTATCGGAAGACTGGTCAGGGATGAGACGCTTTGCTTAGAAGAGCGCGAAGAGACATACGGATAACTTTGAACCTTGTACGTGACATGTTGAAGCCTGGGAACGCGGGCTTCCGACCCGCCGCCTCCAGAACGCACGCTTTGCGTTATTGAGGTTGCCCCGCAACGTCACGACGTACCTTCGGTGTAAATACGAGGAAGCCAATGCACATCTCCTGTTACCATCACCGCATCCGTACACACTTGAGCCTGGCATGGGCGCTTCTGTTCCTGAGCGTCCTCATGTTGAACACTGCGCCCTCCAGCGCTGCGGCTGCGGCACGGTTGTCGTCCGAACCGAGGACATATCGCTTCGCCGATCTTGGCTACGGCGACCGGACGGCGCGAACGATGTATGGCAGTCTGGATTATTTCTTTCCGGTTCCCGCCGGTGAAGAACCACTCGAAGGCGCGCGCCTGGAACTGATCTACAGCCACTCGCCGCTGCTGCTGCCGGAACGCTCGACAATGACCATTATCGTCAATGGTCTGTCGGTGCAGAGCGTGCGACTCACGCCAGACACCCGGACGAGAGCATCATTGACCGTGCCGCTGCCACCAGACCTGTTCAGCGGCGAGGGGTTCTTTGTGCAGGTGCGTTTCTACATGCGTCTGACTCGTGACGAGTGCGAAGAGACCCGCAATCCGGCGTTGTGGGCGACCATCCACGGCGACTCGCGCCTTGTGCTGCCGACGCGACCGGTCAGCACATACCGCCTGGAGCATCTCGACCGCCTGTTCCGTCCCCCGCCCGATGATCGTCCACCACTGACGCTGGTTATCCCGCCATCACCATCGCCCGAAGAACTGGAAGCGGCCGGGCTGATTGCGTTTCAGTTGGGACGCTGGGCGGCTGCCGTTCGCGCCGACTCGCGTCTCGACGTCGCTACGACCGTGCCCGACACTGCCAGCATCGTTATCGGAAGCGCACCCGCGCTGGCAGGGATGCTGCCATGGGGCGCCGTCGATTGGAACGGAACTGCGGTGACCATCAACGGCATTGCCATTCCCATAGATCACGGCGCCCTTGCGCTGGCGAACGACGGAACGCCACGCCTCCTCGTCACCGGCGCAACCCCGGCGGCAGTCCGCCTTGCTGCACGTACTCTCGTCACGCCGGAACGACGCGCCCTGCTTGATGGCGCGTATGTGGCGATTACCGATGCGCCGGTTGCCACAACGACGCTGGCGCCCTGGGTGAACGGCGCTGCCAGTTTCGCTCAACTCAATGTTCCAGAGCGGGTTGTGAACGGTTCTGGCGAGCATCGCATCGACCTGGGGTTCACCCGCCCCGCCGGGTGGCGTTTACGCGACGGCAGCACACTGACGCTCGACGTGGAAGTGACCCCGGCAGTGCGCCGTGAAACGTCCTGGATTGCCGCCAGCGTCAATGGCATCGATCTGGGAGCGCAGCCGCTGCGGTTCGACACGGATCGCCCTCAGCGGTATTCGTTCGCCCTGCCTGCCGATCTGCTCACCACAACCCTCGACGGCAGATCGATGCGCACCCTCGACCTGACCGTGCGCCTGTTTCTCGATCCGCCTGAGGAGGGGTGCGTTGTCGTCGATGGCGATAGTCTGCGCGCGACGTTGCTCCCCACCTCGGCGTGGCGTCTGCCGCACGACGTTATTTCGACGCTCGATCTCGGTCGGTTTCCCACACCCATGCTGAGCATCGATTCCCGTCTGCCGCTGACCGTGGTGTTGCCGCAACAACCCAACACAGCGGAGTATGCCGCAGCGTTGCGCCTGATAGCGGCATCAGGTCGATGGGCGGACACCGACAGCATACCGGCGCCACAGCTGACCACTGCCGATCGTCTGGAAGAGCGCAGTGGGCGGCATCTCGTCCTGATTGGCAGTGCGGAACGCAATCCTATCAGCGCCGAAGCAATAGCCCGCCAACCAAATCGCCTAGCGCTACTCCAGGCTGTCGTCTACCGTCCCGACGACAATGGGCAGTGTCGCCTGCTGCTCACCCCTTCGCCCTGGCAACGCGACGCTGCGCTGCTCCTGATCGACGGTGCAACGCCGGAGGATCTGACCATCGGGGTTGCTGCGTTTGAACGCCGTGAAACCATCGAGCGTCTGCGCGGTCCGCTTGCGCTGATTCGCATCAATGCACTGCCCCAGAACAGTGCTGGTGCATCAGATGTCGCTCCTCCGCCGATCAGTCTCATACCGCAGATCGAAACACCGCTGCTAGAGCGATTACCCGGCTGGCAGATCGCAGGCGCCGTGTTACTCGGTGCGTTTTTGAGCGCACTTGTTATTCTGCTAACCATTCAGGTGCGACAACGAACGCGACGGAAAACGCCATGAATGAGTCCACCGCAAAAAGGCTACATTACCGCAGAGGCGCAGCGTTCATAGAGGAAAATGCCATATCGTGTCGCTCAAACGCACGCTTCGCCGCACGTACATTTCATTTTTGAAGTTCTCTGTGCTCTCCGCATCTTGGCGGTACGTTTTTGCAGTGAAGTCATGAATCGTTTCGTCCAGAAACTGCTGCCCGAAGACCCCGATCTGCGCGCAGAATTGCGCCTGGGATTGCTGCGCGTGCTCGTTGCCGCTAATCTGCTCCTCGGCTTCCTGTATCTGAGCTGGCGCTACTCTGCAACGATCAACTGGGCCGCCTGGCCCATCGCCATTGGTCTGGTGATTGCCGAAACATACAGTTATATTGACGCATGGCTGTTTGGGCTGACTCTCTGGAAACTGAAGCAGCGCGGCGAACCGCCGCCACCGCCCCCCAACGCAACTGTCGATGTCTTCATCACCTGCTACAACGAACCAGTTGAGATTGTGCGCGAAACAGCGATCGCTGCACGCGACATTCGTTACCCGCACCGCACCTACCTGCTCGACGACGGCAATTCGCCAGCGATGCAGGCAATGGCAGAGGAGATCGGGATCCGGTATCTGGTACGCTCCGAGGAATGGAAAGGAAAACAGCGCCACGCCAAGGCAGGCAACCTAAATAACGCTCTCTGCCACACCAATGGCGAATTTGTGCTGGTGCTGGACGCCGATCAGATCCCATCACCCCATATTCTCGATCGCACGCTTGGATACTTTGCCGATGAGCGTGTAGCGCTGGTGCAAACACCACAATGGTTCTACAACGTTCCCCCAGACGACCCGCTTGGCAGCCAGGCGCCGCTCTTCTACGGTCCCATTATGCAGGGAAAAGATGGCTGGAACGCAGCGTTCTTCTGTGGATCGAACGCTGTCCTGCGCCGCGAGGCGCTCATGCAGATCGGCATCGCCAATTATGTGCGCGACCTGGAACTGCGGGTGCAGCGCGCCCTGCGCACCGCCGATACCCTGCTGCACAAGGCTGCGCAACAGGTGAAGACCGCCGGGAATCAGGCGCTTCAGGCGGCCATTGACGAATTGCATGCTGCCGTGCGCACGAGTCGTCGCATGTTGCGCGAGGGACGCCCCATCCAGGAAGTCACCTGGTACTTCCAGCAGTGCGCTGCCGCCGCCGCGCGCCCAATTGTTGCCGACGACCTGGCGCGCCTGCGCGACGAACTGACGACCATCCCCGGACTCGAAGGGGATGATGACCTCACCTCAACGCTGAGCCGGTCGCTCGATGACGAAGCGATCCTGCATACACTGACGACGCGCGAACGCTCGCCGCTGGCAGCCATTGCCACCGTGCGCGAGTTGCTGCTGGCGGTTGATATCGACCGCGCTGATGAAGCGCAACCGGTGATGCCGCTGGCAACGATCTCGGTGACCGAAGACATGGCGACGGCGATGCGTCTGCACGCCGCAGGGTGGCGTTCCGTCTATCATCATGAAATCCTGGCGCGCGGTCTGGCGCCAGAGGATCTCCGCTCGGCGCTCCAGCAACGCCTCCGCTGGGCACAGGGAACGATCCAGGTGATGCTGCGCGAAAATCCACTCTTCATACCGGGGTTGTGCTGGGGACAGCGCCTGATGTACTTTGCCACCATGTGGAGTTATCTTTCCGGTTTTTTTAGCGTTATCTACCTATCCGCGCCGATCTTCTACCTGATCTTTGGAATGCTGCCGGTGCGCACGCAGGCGGACGAATTTTTCTGGCGGCTCGTGCCCTACCTGATCACAAACGAACTGGTCTTCGCAGTAGCTGGATGGAAACTGTCCACCTGGCGCGGAAGGCAGTACAGTTTGGCGCTCTTCCCACTCTGGATCCGGGCAGTCATCAGCGCCATCGGCAATGTGTACGCCGGACGACCGCTTGGTTTTGTTGTGACGCCAAAAGTACGTCAAGGAGGCACGCCTCTCTGGGGCGTATTGCGCCTGGTGCGGATCCAGCTCATCACCATAGCGCTCCTGGTGCTGGCTGCCGTATGGGGATTAACGCGACTGGCGTTAGGCTGGCAGATTGAAGGCATTCCAACACTGGTCAATGTCTTCTGGATCGGGTATGATTTGCTTATGTTGAGCGTGGTGATCGACGCGGCGCTCTATCAACCGGACGAACAGGAACAACCTATGTCGGTGGCTGCGTCAGCAGCATAGCGTAGTCTGATATGGCGGATTCCTCTCATAATCGGTGCTCCAGGGGTAACGTGATGAAAACCAACCACGAAATTTAACCCTGAGATCAGCAACAGAACGACCCGCATAGGAGGCAAAAGCGAGTCATGATACTCCAGATCGAACAGGGCGATGATGGGGTCACAATCGTGCGTATGGAAGGTCGACTGGATCTGCTGACAGCTGCCGATGTCAAGCATGATCTCACTGACCTGGTTGCCGATGGCCGGCGACGGCTGATTTTCGACCTGGAACGGGTCAGTTTTGTGGACAGTTCTGGGCTTGGCGCGCTGATCAGCAGCTTGAAGGCTGCGCGACAGGCAGGCGGTGATCTGCGGATCGCGCGGGCCAATGAGCAGGTTCGCACATTGCTGAAATTGACAACCCTCGAACGGGTGTTGCGACCCTACGAGACTATCGAGGAGGCTCGTGCTGGCTACACCTCGATCGCTGCTGATTGAAGCACAGGTTGCCACACAGACAATGGCAGAGGGTCTCGATGCCATGCACCATCTGCTGGCATGCTTCTGGGAAGACGCGGCACGCATCGACTATCTGCCCTCTGAAACGTGGCGACACCTGTTTACAACGGCGCTGGCGGAGGTTGTGGCGAATGGTTTGCGCCATGCGTATGCCCCCGAGACGCCTGAGCGCCCGTTGCGGTTGCGGCTGCGCCTCTTTCCAGATCGCGTCGAGGCGCTCCTGATCGATCAGGGCGAGCCGTACCGTTCAGCGCCCTGCACCACGAACCTGCCCGATGATCGTGTTGACATCGCAGACCTGCCAGAGAGCGGGTATGGATTGAGCATCGCGTATGCAGCACTCGATATGGTGCGCTACCATCGCACGCGTGGCGGGTACAATTGCTGGAAACTGGTCAAAAAATTGCAGCAGAAGCACAAAAGTAAATCTTGATTTACCACACGCAGTGGTATATACTTGCGACGGTATGCGTTTGCGCTGCCGTCACAACCATGCACGCAAAGGAGGCTTCCAGATGGCTAATACGCAGACCCGTCGCGCTGCACCTGATCTCCAATCGTCGAGTGATTCGTCTACGATGCTTGCGCCGCGCAAGCGCGCGATGCCATTGTGGGGGTGGTCGCGCAATCAGACGCAGGCGCAGGTGGATAGCAGGCAACCACAGCGCGGTTCGCGTCTGACGTCCTTCTGGAAGGCATTGATCATCACATCATTTGTGATCAACATTGTGCTGCTGACAGTGGTGCTGTTGCTTGTCGGGTTCATTGTTCAATGGCGACAGCAGATCACATCGACTGCCATGCTGGGGCAGGGGTTTGCTGCCGATAATGTCGCCGAACTGCGCAGCATCGTCGCTGGATTGCAGGGCGCAACGATTCGTACTACGATCCCGCTCGATCAACCGCTGCCATTGAAGGGCGCTGGCGTGATCGTGCCGGTTGATCAGCAGACGACAGTAACACTGGTCGAACCAGTTCCATTGCAGTTGAGCGGAGCAGATATCGATCTCGGCAACGGCAATCGCCTGCGCGCTAATAATATCCGCCTTACCTTGCCAGCAGGAACGCCGTTGCGCATTGCGCTAAAGATGGATATTCCGCTCGACGACGTCACCATTCCGGTGCGCCTCAACGTACCGGTCGAAATACCGCTCAAGGATACCGAACTCGGTCCACAATTCCAGCGTCTGGGATGGCTGGTGGATCGTCTTGTCGGTCCCCTCGCGCCAGTATTGGGACTCGACCCGATTCCGCCTGCGCCGCCAGCGCCACGCTATCAACCATCATCACAACCATGACAGCACATAAACTCGTTCTCTGGGATATTGATGGCACGCTGCTCTACAGCGGCGGCGTTGCGGGCGAAGCGATGCGCGCCGCAATGACGCGCGTCTATGGTCGCCCATCTGTCAATGAACGGCGCTCCTACGCTGGCAAAACGGATCAGCAGATCATCCTCGAGACCTTCCCGGAACGTTCACCGGAGGAACTGCTTGGCCAGCTTGATGAGTTTACCGCTGCCTACCTGGATATCCTGAGTGCGTGGGAGGATGCATTTCGCACCCGCGGGCGCATCCTGGAAGGCGCAATTGAAATCCTGCAACGACTGCGTGCCAGAGGGGTTGTCCAGTCATTGCTGACCGGGAATCTTGCACCAGTAGCGCATCTCAAACTGCGCATGATGAATCTCGTTGAGTTTTTCGACTTCGAGATCGGCGCATATGGCAGCGACAGTCCGCGCCGCACGGATCTCCCCTCGATCGCGGCAGAGCGTGCTGCCCGGCGCTATGGACGTGTCTTTGCCGGACCCGACATTGTTATCGTTGGAGACACGCCAAACGACATTGCATGCGCACGCGCCGTCGGTGCACGCGCCGTGGCAGTTGCGACTGGTCCGTTTGGCGTCGAAGAACTGCGTACGCATGCCCCTGATGCAGTACTCCCCGATCTCACCGATACCAGCGCTGCGCTGACAGCCATACTTGCTCAGTGAAGCAACGGCTTCAGGAGCGTTTCCGGTGCAGCTCCTGCACAAGAATTTGGTCTTCCTCTTTCCAGCGTTCAACCTTTCTACCACATCGTGATCAATCAGGATGCATTCCCGCCGAGGCGCACCATAGCGGCAACCCCGAACCAACAACGAAATCGCCCCCCTGGTTACCCAGAGGGGCGGCGACCAACGAGCGCGAACCGATACTAGCGGCTCAGACCACTATTGATCTGGCTGAAGACCTGGCTGACGCGGTTGCCAAGCAGGGTGAGGATACCGATGACAACGATGGCGATCAGCACGAGGATGAGTGCGTACTCAACCAGACCCTGGCCTTCTTCCCTGGCGAAGAAACTGCGAACCATTGCGAAACCTCCTTAGAAATTGGGTTGAACTAAATGAACCACAACCCTAGTATAGACATCGGATCCCTGGTTCTCAATAGGCAATCAGTCCCAAAAAAAAGACGGTACTCTGTGAACGCTCTCTTAGGAAACGGGTAGGACTTTTGGGCGATACGATAACGGGTAGAAGCGATAACAGGCAGAGCCTGGCAAAACGACCAGAGAGCCCCACAGCTTGGACAGTCCGCTGGCTTCAAGGCAATGTTCTTTTCTCTAGCATTCCTACATCGGTAGGGGGATCAACGCTTCGACGCGCGTACCACGTCCGATGGCGCTTTCGATGCCGAACTCACCGCGGAGCAGCGTTTCGACCTGTTGACGGAGTGTGGCGATTCCCATGTTGCGCCGTCCGCTGTCATCAGCCAGCACGTCGCTGACGTGGAATCCGCTGCCGTCATCCTCGACCGATACGTGGATCATGCGCGTTCCACCAACATCATCGCGCACGCTGACAAGCACGCGCGCCTGGGTGGCATTAGCATGCTTGATGACATTGTTGAGCGCCTCTTGAATAAAGCGAAAAATGGCGACTTCGTAGTGGGAAGGCAGGCGCATATCAAGATTCTGCACCATCAGGTTGATGTCGAGTTTGTTCTTTTCGCTTACCTGCTGAACATAGCGGCGTAACGTCGGCGCAAGACCGAGATCGTCGAGGATCATGGGGCGGAGATCGAAGATGAAGCGGCGCGTGTCCTGGAGGGTGGCATTAATGGCATGTTTGAGAGCGCCAAGCTCAGCGCGCGCCATCTCGACATCGCGGTCAAGCAGACGCTGGCAGATTTCAGCACGCAGCACGAGGTTGCTCATCGATTGCGCCGGACCGTCGTGCATCTGCAGCGAGATGCGCAAACGTTCTTTTTCCTGCGCCTGAATAATATCAGCGATCAACTGGTCGCTTCCAATCATCCCAGGCGCACTGCCGGAGGGTGCAGCAATGCCCAGCAGTGGTTCGAGCGCAGTGATCAGTTCAAACACCTGACTCTGCCGTTGTTTGGTGGCCTGCTGACGATATTGCAGTTGCTCAAGCTGGCTGCGCATCGTCAGGAGACGCATTTGCACCTCCTGCGCCGAAGCATAAAAATTCTTAATGTCCGCCTTGCTGTACCGATCAATATTGACATCCAGATCACGCAGGCGATTTGAGACGGCCAGTTCGCGTTGCTGGAGTTTTTCGACCTCGTTGGAAGTTTGCCGCAAAAGTGCTTCGATCTCGATCAGTTCCTTGCGCGCTTTTTCCAAATCGGCATTCAATTTATCGTAGAGTTCTTTGATAGATGGCGCAGTATCATTCACCGTCACAACAGCCTCCAGAGCGCAGCTTTGGCAGAATTACAAAGGCAATCGCCGGGTATTATACCACCCTCGACGACTGCCTTCATAGAGAACAGAACCGAAGCCGCCAGACGTTGATCAGCGCTTCGAGGACAATACGCTTCGACATCTTCGAGCACCCGACACGCCGGTCTGGAAAGATGATCGGCAGTTCGCCAATACGAAAACCAGCGCGCATGGTGCGATAGACCAGTTCGATCTGGAAAGCGTACCCGTTCGACTGAATATCATTAAGATTGATGGTCTCCAACACCCGACGCCGATAGCAGCGAAAACCGCCAGTCGCATCCATGACTGGCAGCCCCAGGATCGCACGGGCATAGAGGTTGCCGCCACGACTGATCATCTGCCGGACGATCCCCCAATCGGTCGTGCCGCCGCCCGGAACATAGCGTGAACCGATTGCCAGGTCGTAGCGCGTTTCGGCGGCTGCCAGCAACTGCGGCAGGTATGCCGGATTGTGGGAAAAATCGGCGTCCATTTCGCAGATGTATGCCGCGCCTTCAGCAAGCGCGCGGCGAAAACCGGCGATGTAGGCGCTGCCCAACCCGCGTTTCTCCGGTCGCAGCAACAATCCGACACGTGGCTCCTCGGCAGCCATATCTGCCACAATGCTAGCAGTCCCATCGGGCGAATTGTCATCGACGACCAGCACCCGGAAGCGTGACATCTCCAGGATGCGCCGGATGAGTTCCGCGATGTTCTCGCGTTCGTTGTAGGTCGGAATAACAACCGTGCAGTCAGCCAGCCCGATATCAATGAACGCTCGTTTTTGCGTGATCGGTTGCGGCAACGTCATGCGATCTCCTTGCCAGCACACAAAGACCCAAAACTGGCGCGGTTGATCTACCAGCGCCTGTCCATTATACTCGTCACATCGCCTCCTGCGCGATCACGATCATGACGCGAGAAGGTAGCAAAACGGCAACAAAATTGTCCGCCAGAAAGCGCTCTCTGCTCGTTTCGGGACGTATCTGGGGCGGACCCAGAGCAACGATTGATACAGCTGTGCGTCGCACGAACACGTCTGTGCTTCGTACTGTTGGGGGACTCATGCGTAATGCGCCGTTCCCTGCGCTTATTCATCTGTACGGCCTGATCCCCCTGGCCGTGGTGGCAGCGCTGATCACGCTAGCGCCAACCGATCCGCACGATTTCTGGTGGCATCTGCGGGTGGGGCAGATTGTAGCCGAAGCGGGTGTACCGCGCACCAACATGTTTGCCTGGACTGTTCCGCCTGATCAACCGTTCGTCTACGCTGCCTGGCTTAGCGACTGGCTCTTCTATCAGATGTATCTCATCTACGGGTTGCAGGGTCCGGTGCTGGCGCGCAATATCCTGGGAACGCTCGCGTTTGCGCTGGTATTGTTGGAAGCCTGCCGACGCAGTGGTTCGTGGCGTCTGGCTGGGCTGGCGGTTTTCCTGGCAGGGATGATGACGATTAACAATCTGACGACGCGCCCGCAGAACTGGGCATGGGCGCCGTTTATGGCGTATGCGATCATTCTTGGCGCATATGCGGCAAAGCAGGTAGGATGGCATGCGCTGCTAGCGTTGCCACCGTTGATGGTTTTCTGGGTGAATGCGCACGGCTCATTCGTGTTGGGGCTGGCGCTGCTGGCCCTGCACGGCATTGGCGAGGGGACGCGAGCCCTCTTGCGACACCCGGATGCGCCCGATTTCCGCCGTCTGATAGCGCTTGTGGTGGCAGCGCTCGCAACATTGGCTGCCACCCTGGTCAATCCGATCGGCGCCGATATTTTCGCATACGTTGTGAAATTATTAACCGATCCGCCGAGCCAGAGGTTGGTGAACGAGTGGCAACCGCCAACCGTGCGGAGCCTAGCAGGTCAGGTGTTCTTTCTGGCGACGCTGTTCCTGATCGCTGCGCTGGCGCTTGGTCGGCGGCGTTTGAACCTGACCGATACGTTGCTGTTGTGCGCCTTCTTGTGGCTGGCGTGGAGCGGCATGCGCTATGTGGTCTGGTTCGGCATGCTGGCAATGCCGATGCTGGCGCAGTGTCTGGCGCGTCCTTCGTCGCAAGCTGCCGCGCAACGCGGAGACCTGTTCGCCGCAATCATTGCGCTTACCCTGGTTCTTGGGGTCGGCGCGCTGCAACCACCGTTCAAGTCGTCACTCAACCTGCCGGAATCCTACCAGGGTTTGTTCGCCGATGTGCCAGGAGCGCCACTGCTCTACAGCGCCGACACGCCGGTCGGGGCGGCTGCGTACCTGCGCGATCATCCTGGCGGTCGGCTGTTCAACGATATGGCGTATGGTTCGTACCTGATCTGGGCGCTTCCTGCGCCGCAGGTGTTCGTCGATACACGCGTCGAACTTTACCCGCTGGCGCTGTGGGAAGATTACCTGGCGCTCGGCGAAGCGCGTGCGTATCGCACCCTGATCGAACAGTACGGCATTGATCGGGCGCTGCTCAGTCGATCACGGCAGGCGCCGCTCGTCGCTGCACTGGCTGCCGATCCGTCCTGGGTTATCGAGTACGAGGATCGGTATAGTATTCTGTACCGACGTGTTGAAGAAAGGTAGCGTTCCATCTATGACCTCGCCTTCGACCCTCGAATCCGTTCCAAAACCGCAGGCGCGTCTGTGCCCAACGCTTGATCAGGTATATGTGACGGCTGCGTTGATGCTGATTGCGCTTCGCCCCTTGTTAACCCCCATTCCGCCGCACGACTTTTGGTGGCATATGGCAACCGGGCGCGCGATCATGGAGACTGGAACGATCCCGCAGAACGATCTTTTCTCCTATACCCGCGCTGGCGAGCCGTTTTTTAATCAGGGATGGCTGGCGCAATTGTTGATGGCACTGATCCATCGGATCGGCGGATTGCCGTTGATCATCGTGGTGCAGGCGCTGGTGCTGGCGCTGGCATATGGGCTGCTGCTCCGTCTCTGCATCCTGTGTACCAACCGGATCCGGGCGTGCGTGGCAATTCTGCTGCTGGTGACTATGCCACTGTCGTTCGATAACTGGACGGTCCGCCCGCAAACGTATGTATTCCCACTGTTTGCCGGGTTTCTGACAGTGCTGACCGAGTACCGTCTTGGAATGGCGCGTCGCCTGTGGTTGCTGCCGATCATCATGGCGTTGTGGGTGAATATGCATGGCTCGTTTGTGCTCGGTTTAGGACTGATCGGCATCGTCTTCGCCGGCGAAACCATCAAGCGCTGGCGTGGCGCGCCAGGTCCCCGTATGGATGTACCGCTCATCGTGTGGGGGGCGGCAACCGCAGCCGCAACGCTCCTCAACCCGCGCGGCGTTGAGGTGCTGGGGTATGTGACAAACCTGATTGGCAGCAGTCAGGTGACCGATCTGGTCACGGAGTGGTCGCCGCCGACTGTTCGAGACATCAATGGCGTCATCTTCTTCCTGTTTCTGATCGTCGCCGCTCTCACACTGATCTATGCGCGCACCCGACCCGACCTGACCGATCTGATGCTGTTTGGTGCGTTTCTCTGGCTGGCGCTCGGCGCCACGCGCAATATCGTGTGGCTGGGGTTTGTGGCAACGCCGCTTCTGGCAGTTCAGGCAACGACATTGCTGCCACCGCCGCCACAACGCCGGTTCCAGGGCATTCCGACAATGAATATAGCACTCATCGGTCTGCTAGCGCTGATCCTGCTGATTGGCTCACCCTGGGTAAAGCCTGCCCTCTTGCCGCCCGAAACTGGCGCCTTACTCGCAAAGGGCACGCCAGTTGAGGCGACGCGAGCGCTTCAGGAATTGCCACAACGACCGCAGCGACTGTTTCATGCCATGAGTTACGGTTCGTATCTGATCTGGGCAGCGCCGGAACAGAAGGTCTTTATCGATCCGCGTATCGAGTTATATCCGTTCGAGCAGTGGCGCGACTACATCTTGCTGGGGCAGGGAGTTGAAGTTGAGGCGCTGCTGGCAAAATACCGCATTGACGGCATGATGCTGAGCATCGAAGAACAGGCACCGCTGCTGGAATACGCCCGCACCCACGCCAACGTGTGGCGCGAGGTGTACGCAGACGAAGAGACAGTGGTGCTGGTGCGATCAGGGGGATAAACGCGACCTGTTGTGCGCTTCTTGTGCTAGAAAAGTGACGAAGATATGAAAGGTACGCGCAACGATGACAATAGACTTCATCAAGATTTAATAATATACTATTTTTGTACAATCTGAAAAGAGAAAAACAATGTGCAAGCATCGATCCATTATTGAAAATCCGGAAAATGACGCTCTGCGACCGGCCTGACCGCTGATGAGTTTCACGCGGTGTTTCCGATCTTTCACGCCGCATTTGAAGCATATATGAAACTTCGCACCATTGATGGCTGGCCTGGTCATCGAAGACTGGTCATCCCCGTAGTTTGCTTGCTGAAGAGACGGTGGCACTAATGCGAGTTATTCATACCGCAGCGCATCGATCGGGTTGAGCCGCGAAGCGCGAATAGCAGGGTAGATACCGAAGATCAACCCGACAATAATCGATGTGAGCGTTGCAAGCAGGATCGCATCGAGTTGCACACGCGCCTCAGCACCTTCCGCCACCCTCTGTAGAAAGACCGTTCCCAGCGCCGAGAGCACATATCCCAATGCAATCCCAAGCAATCCGCCGAGCAGACTCAGAGTTGTCGCTTCGACAACGAACTGAAAACGAATATCGCGCCGCCGCGCCCCGACCGCTTTGCGCAACCCGATTTCGCGGGTTCGTTCGGTGACTGAAACGAGCATAATATTCATAATGCCGATTCCGCCTACCAGCAGCGAAATCGCTGCAATTGCACCAAGAAACGCCGTCAACGCACCAGTAATCGTCCCAAACGAGGCGATCAGGTCTTGCTGCGTCACAATGGTAAAATTGTTGTCCTGATAGGTCAATCCATTCCGGCGACGCAGAACATCGGTGACCTGATCGATCACTGCATCGATACTGCGTTCATCAATTGCCTGGATGTAGACCACACTTACATCGATCCGACTCACAGTCCCTGGTGGCGACGGAAACAGGCGCGTTTGCGCAGTCGTGATTGGCACAAATACCAGATTATCTTCGCTGGGACCGAAATTGCCGCCGCGCGGCGCTATTTCGCCGATCACCTCAAAACTAACATCGTTAATACGGATGCGCTTTCCAATCGGGTCTTCGTTGGGGAAGAGCGATTCGCGCACATCTGCGCCAATCACTGCCACCCGTGATCGCAGGTCAGTCTCTGTCTGATCGAAAAAGCGTCCGCTGATCACTCTGGCGTTACGCACCTGCGGATAGTTTGGCGTCACCCCCGCGACACGCCCGTCGAAACTGGCACCAGCATAGACGATCAGTGCGCCACGGGTCAACTGAGGCGTCACCGCTGCGGCTGCTGGAACATTGAGCGGATCGGCGAGCGCAGCAACGTCTTCATTCGTCAGGCGCGGCGGAACACGCCGATTCTGTTCAGGATCGTTGGTGCCGGGAAACAGGAAAACCAGGTTCGACCCCAACCCCTGCAACTCGCGGGTGACCAGCGTCTGAATGGCACCGCCCAGCGCCAGCAGCGTAATGACTGCACCGACGCCGATAATGATCCCAAGCATCGTCAGCACGGAGCGCAATTTGTTGGCTGCCAGGCTATTCAGCGCGATTCGGATGGTTTCGATCAGGTTCATGGTTGTTGTGCCATTCGCATCAGGTCAGACAACATCATGCGCCTGCAACCAGTCGCGCGCAGCGGCGACGTCGCGGGTGATCTGCGCCACCAGCGACGTAATGCCATCGAACTTCTGCTCACCACGCAGACGATGCAGGAACATCAATCGCAATTCCTCGCCGTACACCTCATCGCTGAAATCGAGCAGGTATGCCTCGACGGTCCGCCGCGCTCCATCGAAGGTCGGGCGCACGCCGACGTTGGTCACTGCGCCATAGGTGACGCCGCCAAGCAGAGCGCGACAGACATACACCCCGTGCGCTGGCAGCATACGACGCGGATCGACATGGATATTGGCAGTTGGGAAACCAATCGTTCGCCCGCGCCGGTCACCTTCGACGATCGGACCGCGCAGACCATATGGGTAGCCAAGCAACCGATTCGCCGATTCAATATCGCCATTGTCCAAAGCCGCACGAATGCGCGTTGAGCTGACTATCTCACCATCGAGCAGGAACGGCTCGACACGATACACTGTATAGCCGAAGGTCTGTCCGATTGCCGCCAGACGCTCAGCATTGCCTTCCCGACCACGACCTAGTGCAAAGTCCCAGCCAATGCAGAGTTCACGGATTGCCAGCGATCCGCATAGGCAAGCCATAAACTCGTGCGCAGTCAGTACCATCAGCTCTCTCGTAAACGGCATGACGATCATCAGATCAGCGCCGAGCGCAGCAATCAATTCTGCCCGCTCAACGATGGTTGTAAGCGTGGGTCGCTCATTCCCCGGACGAACAACAACATCCGGATGCGGATCGAAGGTCAGCACCGCCGCCTGACACTCCAACGCACGCGCGCGTTGCACGGTCGTACTGATCAGGTGGGCATGCCCGCGATGCACGCCATCGAACGCGCCAATGGTTAGTACGGTTGGTCGTTCGTTGATCGATTGTGGAAGACCGTAAATAATATTCATGCGTTAGTCCAATCGAATACTTTTATCGGACGCCAGTATGTGCCATCAAGACGTAGAATCGCGATCAGCGTCCCATCAGGAGCATGAGCGCGCGCTCGTGGCGCTGCGCCGGATGGTGCGGCGAGCGGCATGCCGTGCCGGAGGCGTCGGGCGCTCTCTTCATCGACCTGGACGGCATACCAGTCGGCGACGGCGATCTCAGGCGGCAGCAGATGTCGGCGCACGATGTCACGCGTCGAAAGCGCTTCGGCTTGTGCCTCCTCTTCCAGAACCCTCAGCGGCAGTGCGTCTTCGATACGGAATGTCCCGACTGCAGTGCGGCGAAGCGCAGCGAGATGCGCGCCACACCCCAGCGCTGCCCCCAGATCGCGCGCCAGCGCGCGAATGTACGTTCCGCTGCCGCACACCACATCGAGAGTCAGCAGTGGCGGATCGAACGCGATCAGGTCGAGACGCTCAATATACACCTGTCGCGGCGGCGTTTCAACCGTCACACCAGCGCGCGCCAGTTCATACAGCCGCCGTCCCTCATAGTGCAATGCCGCATACATAGGCGGCGTCTGCCAGATTGTCCCAAGCAATGGCGCAAGTGCGCGTTCGACCGTTTCCCGGTCCAGTGGTGGAACCGGATGCCGAGCAATAATCTCGCCGTCTGCATCATCAGTTGTCGTGGTCACACCCAGGCACAAGGTCGCCCGGTACTGCTTCAGCGTCTGATGCTGAACATACTCAATCAACCGGGTTGCTCCGCCAAGCGCAACAACCAGCACTCCGGTCGCTGCCGGATCGAGCGTGCCCGCATGCCCAACGCGCCGTTGCCCGCTAAGGCGACGAATCCATGCCACGACATCGTGCGATGTCATACCGGCGGATTTATCAATGTTAAGAAATCCATGCATGTGGTGATCTGAGTTAGGGCAGGTCATGCGCTGCCAGCGCCTTGAGCAGCGGAACCACGGCATCGGCGGCATCTGCTGGCGTCATTGGGATATTGGCACCTGCCGCCTGCGCGTGCCCGCCACCCCCCCAGCGCTGCGCAATATCCGCCACATTTAGCGGCGCACGCGCCCGCAGGCTCACCTTTGTTGTGCCATCGTCGCGTTCTTTGAACAGCGCCATCACTCGCGCCTCGCCTATTCGTTGCAGCACGCGAATGACTTCGTCTGCCGCTTCCTCCTCAGCGCCGGTCGCCGCGAACATCTCCCTGCTCACCGTCACCCAGGCGACGCCATCCTCACAGCGCAATCCGGCGAGCGCGCGTCCCATCAACGCCGCGCTGCTCGCGGGCAACCCATAGTACACTGCCTGAATAATCTGAGCGTGGTCGGCACCAGCTTCGAGCAGTGCAGCTGCAGCACGCAGCGATGCCGGACGGGTGGCATTCGTCTGGAAACTTTGTGTATCAGTCGTTAGCCCAAGCAGCAGACAGGTAGCGATTGTCCTGTCGATATCCACTCCCATGGCGCAGAAGAGCCGATAGAGCAGATCACAGGTGGAGGCAGAGTCTGGGTCAATCAGGTTGAACGTCGCACTGCCATCATTCGTCACGTGGTGATCGATAACCACAACCGGCAGCGTTGCCAGAAACGCTGCATGCTCATCGTAGATCAGCCCAATACGGGTCAGATGCGCAGTATCGACAAGGATCGCCAGGTCGACCAACGGGAGCGCCATCCCCGACTGATAGAGAATGATCTGATCGGCGCCGGGGAGCCACTGCGTATACCCTGGCACAGGCGGCATGAGGATCGCCGTGCGCTGTTTGCCAAGGGTGCCAAGCGCGTGCCACACGCCCAGCGTCGCTCCAACCGCATCGCCGTCGGGGTTAATATGCGTCAGAATAAGAATGTGCTGCGCAGCGGCGATGCGTTCGGCAAGTGGCGCTGCTGCGATGGCTGGATCGTTGTAGATCATGCAGGCACCTTGTGGATGTGATAAACCGTATGGCCAGCACGCTTCTTGACTTCTTTCAGGCGCAGGTTATGGCGACGCCCCAGCGCTGGTATCAGGCGGTTGAGACCACTGACTACCACAAACCAGTAGTCACCACCGGGATGGAGATGTTCGAGCGGATCGAGAATGAACTCGCGTTCGATGGCCTCATCGCCAATTTTTGCCGGGATGTTGGAGACGATCAGATCAAAGGGAAGAGCAGGAATGTGCTCGAACCCAACGCTGCCAATCACCTCGACATTAGGGGTCTGATTGAGTGCAGCGTTATGACGGGCATAACGCACTGCCAGGAGATCGCGGTCGGCTAAAATAACGCGCGCCTGCGGGAACCAGCGCGCCAGAACGATCCCGATCACACCGCACCCGCACCCCAGATCGAGGATCGTCTGCGGTGAGCATGGCGCAATCGTGCGCAAGAACAGGTCGGTCCCCTCATCAATCTGATAGGACGAAAAAAGCGTATGTGCCACGTCGAATGCGAACGTCTGGCCCCGACAGGTGTACGGAATTCGCTTTTTGTAATACACATCGACTGGGGTCGCGACCGTCGTCATTGCGCATCCATTTCCAGACGCAGGCAATCGCAAATCAACCCACTACTCCGCCAGTTTGTCATCTTCAGGTTGCTGAGTGGGGGAGTCGGCACGCTCTCCGGCGGCGCGCCGAAGCAGTTCATCGATATGCAGACTATAATCAACGGACGTATCGAGGATCAACCGCAATTCTGGCACGAAGCGCAGATAGTTCAGTTCTTCCGCCAGACGCCGGCGCAGGAAGCCTTTGGCGCGTTCGAGCGCCGCCATCGTTTCCCGCCGCTCATCTGGCGTTCCCATCACCGAGATCCGCACCCGCGCGATCTGCAGATCGGCAGTCACCTCAACCCCCACAACCGTTGCAAATCCAACCCGCGGGTCCTTCAATTCATACTGAATAATCTCTCCTAGGATCCGCTGGATCTCGTGACCAAGCTGTTCGGTGCGCTTACTCATACTGTTCGTTCCACGCGCTCTCTGCGATAGAACTCCATCGTATCGCCGGGCGTAATATCGTTGAACCCTTCAACAATCAAGCCGCACTCATAGCCAGCCTGTACTTCGCGCACATCATCCTTGAAACGCTTCAGACTGGCGATCTTCCCATCGTGAAGAACGACCCCGTTCCGCAGCACACGCACATTATACTGGCGTGAAATCTTCCCCTCGGTCACGTATAGACCCGCCACAATCTCACGGGTCGGGAGGCGGAAGATATTGCGCACCTCAGCGAATCCTTCGGTCACCTCACGATACTCCGGTTCCAGCATACCGATCATCGCCTTCTTGATGTCTTCGGTCAGCTGGTAGATGATATTATAGAACCGGATATCGACGCCGTGCTGTTCAGCCTGCCGGCGCGCTGCCGGATCAGGGCGGGCGTTGAAGCCGATGATAATCGCACGGGATGCAATAGCCAGGTTCACGTCACTCTCGGTAATTGTCCCAGTACCGCGATGGATAATCCTGATCTGCACCTCATCGGTATTAAGCTGGCTCAGGGCATGTTCGATTGCGCCAATCGATCCCTGGACATCCGCTTTCAAAATGATGTTCAGTTCTTTGATTTTTCCCTGCTGAATGGAACTGAACAGTCCATCAAGGCTGACGCCGCGCGAGCTTGCCATCGCTTCAAGGCGCTGTTTGCGTTGTCGTTGCAGTGCGATCTCACGTGCCACTGCCAGATCGGGCATAACCTGCAAAATATCGCCCGCCTGCGGCACATCATGTAGACCAAGAATAACTACTGGCGTTGCCGGTTCGGCGAAACGCAGACGCTTCCCCGCATCGTTGAACATTGTGCGAATTGTGCCGGTCGTACTTCCAACTAGCACATTATCTTCCAGGCGCAATGTTCCGTTCTGCACCAGCACAGTAGCCACTGGACCGCGCGTGCGATCCATTTCGGCTTCAATAATCGTTCCAACTGCTGGCGCATTGGGGTTCGCCTTGTACTCATTAAGGTCGGCGACGAGCAGAATGATCTCAAGTAACCCGTCGATGTTCTTCTTCAGTTTGGCGGACACCTCAACCGATGGAACATCACCGCCAAACTGCTCGACGATCACACCAGCGTTGGCAAGTTGCTGGCGGACGCGATCCGGATTAGCATTGGGCGCATCAATTTTATTGATCGCCACAATCATCGGCACGCCCGCTGCTTTCACATGTGAAATCGCCTCTAGCGTCTGCGGCATCACCCCATCGTCGGCAGCAACGACGAGCACCACAATATCGGTCACCTGGGCGCCGCGTGCGCGCATTGCAGTGAATGCTTCGTGCCCCGGCGTATCGAGGAAGGTGATTTTCCGTCCGTGCAGTTCAACCTGATAGGCGCCAATATGCTGCGTGATGCCGCCAGCCTCGCTCTCTGCCACCCGCGTCGAACGGATCGCGTCGAGCAGTTTCGTCTTCCCGTGGTCAACGTGACCCATAATGGTGACAACTGGCGGGCGCGGTTTCATATCCTTTGGATCTTGCGCAGCCAGCACATCGCGGATATTCTCGACGACCCCTTCCAGTTGCGGCGGCACATATTCGACTGTCTCGATGCCGAAATCAGCAGCAATCACTGCAGCAGTTTCATAGTCGATCTGCTGATTGATGTTGGCCACCACGCCAGCCTTGAGCAGTGCCTTCAAAATCTCAGAAGCGCCGACGCCAGTCGCCTCTGAGAACTCGCGCACTGTCATTGTCATTGGCAGCGCGATTGGTCCTTTCGGACGCACAGGCGCGCGCACAATGGTCGTTGGGCGCGCTAATCCGCCCGGAGTACGCGCAGGTGTCGCGGTGCTGGTAGCACGTCCGCTCCGATTGCTGCGTCCTCCTTCATTTTCAGCAAAACTCTCATCACGCCGGCGACTATCGCTGCCGCGTCCACTGCCGCGCCCGCCACCCGAATTGCGCCCACCGCCCGGATTGCCCAGGCTGCGCCCGCCGCCCGGATTGCCCGAACCGCGCCCGCCGCCCGGATTGCCCGAACCGCGCCCGCCGCCCGGATTGCCCGGACTGCGCCCGCTACCCGAATTGCTCGAACCACGCCCGCCGCTGGCGAACTGAATATGATGCTGCGCGTTAATAGCGCTCTGATAACTAGAGAGCTCCATGTCACTCATTGTCGTTCCTCCTCACTACAGGCCAGGCCCGCGGTTGGTACGCTCTGTTGTACTCTATCAGCAGTGCTTCGCTCTGGCTCTAGCGGAGGAAGCAACCGACCTACTTCACACCCGTCGCCAACGGTAGCGTTCGTGCGTATGCCTCAAGTGCTGCTAGATCTTCAGGGTGCAGCGCACTTACCCGCAGTGCACGTTCCAGTGCATGGCGTCGAAGCGCCTGATCCCAGCACGCCGGATTGTTGCACAGATAAGCGCCACGCCCATTTCGTTTCCCTGTCGGATCGATATGCACCCGAGCGTCAGCGTCGCGCACCAGACGAATCAGCGTGCGCTTGGCATTGGTATGGCGACAGGCGACGCATGTACGCTGCGGTACATGCTTCTGACGCGGTCCTTTCTTCTTTTTTGCCGTCTGCGTCACTGCTGTACTCCGGTCAGGGCACAATGTGCCCTTCACGTCTCTCAACCATTACTCCTCGTCGTCATCCTCTTCGTCGTCTTCAACCAGAATATAGGAAGCAACCAGACGATCACCGCGATAGATGTACAGTTTCTGCGGTGTTGCGCGCAACTGAACCGTTTCACCGACCAGATCATCGCCGAGCGGGCCATAGCGGTGCTTGCGATAGACGATCGTGCCATCAGCATAGACTTTGCGGGTCTCAACCTTTGCTGTCGCCAGCGCCGCTTCAGTCGCCAGCGCCTCAGCTTCTGCTGCATCGCGCGCTTCAGCAGCGGCACGCTCTTCATCGAGCAACGCCGATGCACTCTTGATATCGATACGCCATCCGGTCAACTTTGCTGCCAGGCGCACATTCTGACCCTCTTTGCCGATTGCCAGGGAAAGCTGCTTATCCGGCACGATCACCGTCGCCGCGTGTTCATCATCGCGCAGTTGCACCTCTACGACCTGCGCCGGTGACAGCGCATTGGCAATGAACTCTTTCGGATTGGACGACCACTGAACCACATCTATTTTCTCACCATTCAGTTCATTGACAATGTTCTGGATCCGGATCCCACGCATACCGACGCATGAGCCGACCGGGTCGATTCCCTCCTGGCGCGCGACGACCGCCACTTTTGTGCGGATACCCGGCTCACGCGCTATCGACTTAATCTCAACAGCGCCATTATAAATCTCTGGCACCTCCATCTCGAACAGGCGCGTGATCAGATTTTTGTGTGCACGCGAAGCGATCAATTTTGGACCGCGATCCTCACGCCGGATTTCCATCAGATAGACTTTCAGGCGCTGCCCATGGTAGTAGCGATCGGTCTCAACCTGCTCTTTCGGCGGCAGAATCGCCTCAGCTTTCCCCATTTCGAGGATGACGTTACCTTTCGCTATCCGCTGCACTGTCGCGGTCACCAGTTCGCCCTCGCGATCCATGTACTCACTATAGATGTGCTCGCGCTCGACTTCTTTGATTCCCTGAAGAATGACCTGCTTCGCCGTTTGTGCGGCAATTCGCCCGAAATCCCTGGGCGTTGCCTCTACCACGACCGACTCGCCTAACTCGACGTCAGGCTTGATCTTGCGCGCACTCTCCAGGTCAATCTCGAAGCGCTCATCTAAGACGTCGTCAACGACCTGTTTTTCGGCATAGACACGAGCCATACCGGTGACAGGGTCGAGTCTGACCGAGATCTCCATTGGCGGCGGGTTCGGTCCCAGCGTCCGACGATAGGCAGTCGCCAGCGCTTTTTCCATCACTTCGACGATGGCTTCCTTTGGAATACCGCGTTCGGAGGCAATCTGCGAGATTGCTGCATAAAAGTCGCTTTTCATCGTATCCTCAGCGTCGTGCTTGCGTGGTCGCTCAACCGTCAGATGATCACGCTAACAACAAGAAAAGTGGGGAATGCCCACTTTTTGACGCAACCGCGAACTCATGGCTTATAGTATACCATTTTCGCGGAATGGGCGCAAACTCCGTTCGTTATTACAGCGACGGATAGGGATACGACAAGCCTGGCGCAGTAGCATGTGGAGTCACTGGCGTCGCCGGTGCCGTCGGGAGCGGAACAGGCGCGCCGGGCATGCGCCCGCCCTCAACTATCTCACAGGCGATCAACAGCACCACCAACAGGGCAAAGATCCGTCGAAAAGCCAGCATTATATCGCGCAAATCTTATCGCTAATCCCATCTCAGTATACCAGAAACAGTGCAGTCGGCTTCGCCATTGACGCACAGAATCGCCATTCTGGCAGGATCTTCTTCCTGTTCCCAATCCCTGACCCGATCTGTGTCTGTCGCTGGCGCGGTATATCTGTGAAGCCACAGTAGATGGGAGGCGGAGCATGCTGGCGAAGGTCTACAGCAGCGCCGTTATCGGTCTCGAAGGGGTACTGGTCGAGGTTGAAGTGGATATTGCGCAGGGGTTGCCAGGGTTTACCATCGTCGGTCTGGGTGATACCGCTGTGCAGGAGAGTCGCGAACGGGTGCGCGCTGCGGTGCGCAACAGCGGATACTCATTTCCCATGAAACGGATCACGGTCAATCTGGCGCCAGCCGATCTGCGCAAAGCCGGTCCGGCGTATGATCTGCCGATTGCAATTGGCCTGTTGCTTGCATCAGAACAGATTCAGGGCGACACGAGCAATGCGGTCTTCATCGGCGAACTGGGACTCGATGGCGCAGTACGCCACACCGACGGCGTCTTGCCGATGGTCGCCGTGGCGCATGAGCGTGGTATCCGGCAGGTTTTCGTTCCAAAGGAAGATGCCGCCGAGGCGTCACTCATTAATGGAGTGAGCATTGTGCCGGTGCAGCGCCTCGATGATCTGGCAGCGCATCTGAGCGGCGCACGATGGTTGCCAGAGTATGCGGGCGTGCCTACACACACCAAACTTGTACCTGAATATCCTGTTGACTTCACTGTCGTACGAGGACAGGAGCACGTTAAGCGCGCCCTGGAGGTCGCTGCAGCTGGCGGACACAACGTGCTGATGACCGGCAGTCCAGGCGCAGGGAAAACCCTCATGGCACGCGCCTTGATCTCGATCCTGCCACCCCTCACAATGAGCGAAGCCATCGAAGTGACGAAGATCTACAGTGTCGCCGGGCAGTTGCCGAAAGATACACCGCTGATCCGCCAGCGGCCGTTCTGTGCACCGCACCATACCACATCGCTCGCCGGGCTGGTTGGCGGCGGAGGCGCGCGCGTCAAGCCCGGCATGGTGTCACTGGCGCACCGCGGTGTGCTGTTTCTCGATGAATTGCCAGAATTCGGCAGCAAACTCGACGTGCTGCGCCAGCCGCTGGAAGATCGGATAGTGACGTTGAGCCGCGCCGTTGGCAGCATTACCTACCCGGCATCCTTCATGCTGGTTGCCGCCCAGAACCCCTGCGTGTGCGGCTGGTACGGCGATCCAGAGCGTCCGTGCACCTGCACAGCATCCGCCGTTGCGCGCTACCAGCGGCGCGTTAGCGGACCGTTGCTCGACCGGTTCGATATTTTTGTCACCGTGCCACGTGTGCCCTTCGAGAAATTGAACAGCCTGCAACCTGGCGAAGGATCAACAACGATCCGCGAGCGGGTCATTGCTGCTCGACAAATCCAGGAGCGCCGTTTTCGCGATATGCGCATGCTCACCAACAGCGATATGGGACCTGCCGAAGTGCATCGGTATTGTGTGCTCGACAATAAGGGTCAACTGGTGTTACAGAGCGCGATGCGGCAGCTTGACCTGTCGGCGCGCGGGTATCACCGGGTATTGAAACTAGCGCGCACCATCGCCGACCTCGCTGGCGTCGAACGAATCACCGCGCAGCATGTTGCTGAAGCGCTCCAGTACCGCTTTCATCAGATAGAGTAAAGCACAGTGACAGACTCTGCGTACAGAAATCCGCCCCCACTGATCGCGCGCAGGATCATTGTGATGCAGCGACGAGGATGAGAAACGTTGCCACGAACCAGTGAACGAGGAAGGGCTAGACGAATGATTTCGTGCGCCACTCCAGCCAGCCGAAACCAAACCCGCCAATGACCGTGAAGAAGGTTTCCAGTTCCGGCTTGCCGATATGCACCAGGACGAACGGAACAGACTGGAGCCACAGCGCTTCGGGACCGAGTTGACGCGCATAGCCGAACAGGATCCATCCACGGAACAGAAACTCCCAACCGATTAGACCAAGCAGGGTTGTCCACGGCAAACCCACCGTTAACCCGCGATAGTAGGCGTTGAGCGCCGGATCATACCGCCCAAAGGCATACAGGAGCGGCGTCATGACGCCAATGCCGAGCAGAGTGAGAACGATACCAGCTTTCCAGTCGCCAATGTTAAAGCCCTAGATGCGCGGGTGTTCGCGACAGATAATGATGATGACGAACAGCGGCACAAACAGGTAGAGAATGACACGATCCCAGTACTTGTACGGTGTAATGCTGTAATATCTGTCAAATACCAGCAGTGAAACGCTGATAACGCTGATTGCAACGATATTCCAGTCGAACGACATGGTTCGCCTAGCAGCCATTTCACCAGATTGGTGCGCAGCTTTGAGGTTCGTCGTTCACCGAGTATCTGACGCTGCATATCGTTCACGTTGTATTGACCGCGTTCAGTTCGTTGTCGAGCCTTTCGCCGCCGAACCGTTTAATATCGCGCCGCTCACCGTAGAGCGAGAGCATCCTGCCTTCGTGAGACAATTGAGGGCGGGATGTCCTTGCTCCCGTTATGGGTCACACTGCTTCTTCATGCAAGCGAGAAGCCGATGTACCCAGGCGATGCGAGGACATGCAATGTTCCGGCGCGCCAGGGAGAGTATTTGAACGTGCGATAATACCTCTGTCAGGCAGCGTGTATCGTTTCTGATGACGTTCTGAGATTTTGGTATTTCTCCATCAGGAACAGGTATCTCTTTCTAGCAGGAAGACGCCATTGCCTTTGTACTGTAACTCACCTCCAGCGCAATCCCCAGCGCTTGCAGACGCTCGCGTAGCATGGCAGACGCGCTTCGGTTTCCCGCGCTGCCGCTTCCCGCTGCGCACGCTCCTCCGCTTCCATCCACGCTCACGCTTTGGCTTAACGCGTCGCTGCTTTGCGCCTTGCGCTCTTCCGCTTCCATTTGCGCTGCCGCTTCCTGCCGTGCCCGTTCTTCTGCCTCGGCATGCACTGCCACTTCGCGCCGCGCCTGTGCCGCCGCTTCTTCCGCCTGCGCTTCCGCCTTTGCCGCCTGCCCCACTACCATCACATAGTCCCCGATCTCCCGCCCCGCCGCGTCATAGCAGACTACGTGGTCGCGCCGTATTCCCGGCCATACGTCCGCAATTGCCAGGTACACCCGTCCCTCCGCGTCTGGTGCCTGCAACCGGTATGTCCCCGCTTCCAGACGATAGTCGAGCAGCCGTAACCGCCCGCATCTCGCTTCGCCCGTATCGTCCACAATCACGTACTGCGCTACTCCACCCGCGCATAATGATCCACCTTGATCACCACGTCGTTCTCGCACGCATCCGGCGAAACGATGTCGATGATCAGCGCCGGGCGCGTTCGCTTGACCGCTACCTCAAATGTGCTCCAGTTGCGCCACTTGCGCACGCTGGGGATGACCATCACGTCCAGTCCGTGTGCACGCAGGTCGGGAAGGTCCCACGCAATGCGCACGTTGCTGAGCACAATCACTCGACGGGATTGCTCCAGACGCAAGCGCAGCACGGCGGTGAGGTCCATCCGGTCGGTCTCGTGGCGGTCGCTGTGCACGATAAAGTCTCCCTCTTTAGGGTGGAGCGCGTCGTCGAGGGTAAGTAGAACCTGTTTGAGATGATAGGGATTATCGGGGGTGGGACACGGCACGAGGCGCCACCTATAGCAGAATGGGTCGGCTTTGGCGTCGGTGAGGGGAACCGATTGTGGCGTCGCGGTTGTCGTAGGGGATAGAATAGCACAGCATGTATCGTTACTTTACGGTTGGGCAACTGACTCCTCCACGCGCAGGACGAGTTTTCCAGCGTTTCGGTTCGCTTCCATAACACGGTGCGCTTCTGCGGCCTGGTGCAACGGGTAGATAGTGTCAATAACTGGACGCAACTCGCCACGCGCCAGGCGGTCGTGGGCAAACGCAACGAAATCAGCGGTGAGAGCGGTTTTCTGCGCTAATGGCATGCGACGCAGGGTTGCACCGGTCACGTGCAATCGTTTTGCTAGGATTGGTCCCAGGTCGATCTGCCCTGCCGATCCTCCCAGAAATCCGATCAACTGCAATCGTCCGTCGAGCGCCAGCGCCGCAGCATTCTGCTGCCAGTAGGGAGCACCAACGAAATCCAGCACCAGATCAACGCCGCGACCGCCAGTTGCTTCGAGTACTCGCGCCGCGAACGACTCTTCACGGTAATTGACTGCAAGTTCTGCGCCGAGTTCACGACAGAGCGCACATTTTTCCGGTGAGCCAGCAGTGGCGAAGACTCGTGCGCCAGCAACACGCGCCAGCTGGATGGCTGCGGTTCCGACGCCGCTGGCGCCAGCATGGATTAGTACTGTCTCGCCTGCCTGTAACCGCCCTAGCGTGAACAGGTTGAGGAACGCGGTCAGGAAGGCTTCCGGAATGGCAGCTGCTTCCTCGAAGGAAAGAGAATCCGGTATGCGCATAACCATGCCGACAGGCACGACTGCCAGTTCGGCATAGCCGCCGCCAGTCACCACAGCCATCACCCGATCACCGACGCGCCACGAACCGGCAGGCGTCAGTACTTCGCCTGCGAGTTCCAGCCCAAGAATGGGCGACGCACCCGGAGGTGGCGCATACACTCCGCGCCGCTGGAGCAGATCAGCGCGATTAACCGCCGTGGCGCGCACACGCACCAACACCTCGTCGGCGCCCGGAATCGGGTCAGGTGCATCGTCATACCGTAAAACATCCGGGCTGCCAGGAGCATCGAACAGAATAGCTTTCATGGCTTCTCCTCAAGTGTCTGTCCCCATTCGAGATGTTTAACCCATCGGAAGGCGTCCCGATCGCGTTTGAGTACGCGATGACGCACAATGCCGTCGCGTGACGAGATCAGGACTTCGGCATAGGCTTTATTATAGGACGGCTCAAGAATGACGCGTCCCCAGATTGGTCGTTCG
Organism: Roseiflexus sp.; assembly: GCA_017743475.1. Lineage (GTDB taxonomy): Bacteria > Chloroflexota > Chloroflexia > Chloroflexales > Roseiflexaceae > Roseiflexus. The sequence goes on from JAGHYV010000004.1 coordinate 79,897, forward strand.
GGAGGAAAACGAGCAAGTGCGGCATAACTGTACTTTGCATCCTCCCACGGCGACGGCGCGCCACGCGCGCGCCGCTGAAACTCAGGGCGGCGCAATCGTTGCGGGAAGTGACACCAGTCATCGTTGAGCGGACAGGGGAGATTGTGGGCGCATGGCGCAATGGTGATAGCGCCATTGGCGAGCAACTGGTCGCGCGCGGCACGCACAACGTTGAAACCGCTCGGCGTACCGGGTTCGACGATCAGCAGCATACCATGCGTCATGCGCCACGCGGACGCGATAACAGCATCACGTTCCTCTGGTGGGATCTCGCCAAGGACATGCCCAAGAACGACCAGATCGAACACGCCTCTGTGCTCAATAGGAGTACTCAGGTTCCGCTGAACCCAGTGTGCATGGCGCAGTGCTGGATTCGTACTTGCGCGCGCAAGATCGCGTCCTAGTGCAATCAGTATCGGCTCGCGCTCCCAGGCAGTGAGGTCGCGGAGCGACTGCCAGCACACGGTTGCCGCCCACAATGCCGTGCCAGGTCCGCTTCCCATATCGAGCATGGTCTTCGGTTGCCACGACGGTGCACGCGCTGCAGCGGCATGCATCGCGCCATACAGTTGCACATACGTGGCAGGCATAATCAGAGCAGCATATCCAAGTGCATCAAGGCGGGTACGCACGATCGGAGCGGCGTCGGCGCTGTGGAGATTGCGGTACTGATCGCTCAACGCTCGCGCAGCGTTCAACCAGCGCGTTTCTGGTACAGCACTGAGCGCCTGCGCTATGGCATTGCGCAGCTCAGTGGGGAGCGCAATCATGCGCGGATCAGGCGGTAGACGTTCGATCATGCCTGAGTGAAGCGGGGATGCAAGGCTGTTTCGTGTGTAATTGGCTCATGCAGCGCTTATTTACGCCTCGAATACTTCTTTTTCGAAGAAATGCACATCCACAGGGTATCTGCCAGTAAAACACCCATGACAGAACCCCTTGTTGGCGCTTCCTGTTGCCCGAATAAGGCCCTCCAGGCTGAGATATGCCAGACTATCGACCCCCAGATGATCGCGAATCTGCGGTAACGTCATCCGATGGGCAATCAACTCTGGATACGTCGCCATATCGACACCAAGGAAACAGGGATGTCGGATCGGCGGCGATGAGACGCGCATATGCACCTCGACTGCACCAGCATCCCGCAGCAAGCGCACAATCGGACCCGACGTATTTCCGCGCACAATACTATCATCCACCAGCACGACGCGCTTTCCTGCCAGGCTATCGCTCAGCGGGTTGAACTTCAACTGCACGCCCAGTTTGCGCAGGCGGTCATCCGGTTGAATAAAAGTACGCCCGATATAGCGGTTCTTGATCAATCCTTCCTGGTAAGGAATGCCTGATTCTTGCGCATAGCCGATTGCAGCAGGAACCGCGCTATCCGGAACCGGAATGACAATATCCGCGTCGGCAGGCGCTTCGCGTGCCAGTTCACGTCCGGCAGCAACACGCGCGGCGTGCAGTGTCTGGCCATCGATGATGCTGTCGGGACGGGCAAAGTAGATATACTCGAAGAGGCACATCGCCCGTTGCGGCGCAGGTGAATGCGCAATCGTACGTGGACCACGCTCATCAAATGCCATAATCTCGCCAGGTGCAAGTTCACGTTCCAGGGTAGCGCCAATGGTTGCCAGCGCGCAACTCTCCGACGCCACCACCCATCCGCCATTTCCGAGATACCCGTAGCAGAGCGGGTGCAGCCCCCACGGGTCACGCACGGCATAGAGGGTGTCGCGCGTCAAAACAGTGAGACAGTAGGCGCCTTCGGCGCGGCTCATAAAGACACGCAGTTTCTCTTCCCACGTGCGACCCTCGCCGCCAGCCAGCATCTGGATAATCACTTCGCTGTCGCTCGACGAGGTCAAACCAACGCCCCGCTGCAACAACTCGCGCCGCAATTGCGGCGCATTTGTCAGATTTCCGTTATGACCGACTGCCAGAGGACCTAGTGCGCTCTCGACAACAAAAGGTTGCGCATTTTGCAGGCGTGAAGAGCCGGTTGTGGAATAGCGAGTATGCCCGATAGCAATATGCCCCTTGAGTGGGCGCAGTTTCTCTTCGTTGAACACCTGTGCAACCAGACCCATCTCCTTGTGAAGATGGATGCGTCGTCCATCAGATACGGCAATGCCAGCGCTCTCCTGACCTCGATGTTGCAACGCATAGAGACCGAAAAATGTCAGGCGCGCCACATCCTCGTGCGGTGCGTAAATGCCAAAGATGCCGCACTTATGCTCTGGCCTGTCGCCCCTTGCCATGAGATGACTCCTGATGCTGGCTTCCCCGGCGGTTGTTGTTTTAACGATGGAGCGCCGACGCGGACCGGAACTTCGCGCCAGGGGTATGTATCGCCGCGACCTGCGCATAGGTATTATACCGCAATACATGCGAGAACATACGATCCGGGGCGGTTTGTGATAGAGCGATATTGCGTTCTTTGCCGCATTTGCCATCCTGTACAATAGACAGGGGGTGTGCCACTGTGCAGGAGCGTATGATGACATCGACACGCGCAAATGCTATCGAAGCCACGAATGTCAGTCTGGTTTTTGGCGAGCATGCTGGCGTCTTCGATCAGACGTACCGTGTGCCCGAAGGAACAATCCTTGGGCTGATTGGACCGAGTGGCTGCGGCAAGACCACGACCGTCCGCCTGGCGTTGGGTCTCTACCGACCGCAGACGGGAACCATTCGCGTTCTTGGCGCCGATCCAGCGACATTCCGTGCCGAACATCGGGCACGCATTGGCTACATCCCGCAACAGTTCGTGCTCTACCCCAATCTGAGCGTCGCGGAAAATGCAGAGTTCATTGCATCACTGTACGGCATGCGCAGTCACCAGATCCGCAGGCGTCTCGATGAACTGCTCGAATTCGTCGATCTTGCCGCTGCGCGCAACCGACTAGGACGTCAGCTATCGGGCGGGATGCAGCGCCGTTTGATGCTGGTTGGCGCGTTGATGCACAACCCTGATCTGCTGTTTGCCGATGAACCAACGGCAGGCATCGACCCGGTGCTGCGCGGGCGATTCTGGGAGTATTTCCGCACCCTGCGTGACGAAGGGCGCACCCTGCTGATTACAACCCAGATCGTCAGCGAAGCGATGTACTGCGACTATGTCGCTGTCATGCGGCAAGGGCGCCTGCTTGCGATTGATACGCCCCAGAACCTCAAACGACGCGCATTAGGCGGCGAGATCATCCACCTGACGCTGGCGAATCCGGCGAATCTGGCAAAGGCGATTGGGGCGCTACGCCGTTATCCACACGTCAAAGAAGTTCGGCATGTGCCAGAGTCGGATCGTGAACTCTACGTCACCGTTGATGATGCTGGCGACTGGCTTCCGGAGGTGCTCAATGTGCTGGAAGACCCGCAGGGTCCCAATATCGTCGTCGAAAGCGCCGAAGAACTGGCATTGACATTCGATGATGTCTTCATCCGCATCATTCGACAGTGGGAAGCGCAACCGGAGGATCAAACCGCAGATGCGATCATCGGGGGAGAACAGCATGGATAGTGCATCGCCAGTACGACCGACACAACGTTCTCAAACCACATCGCGTTCATCCGACGGGTTATCACAGTGGTTCATTCGCATCCGCGCCTACTTTCTGAAAGAAATCCGCGAAATCCGGCGTCAACCGCTCCTGATTATCAGCCTGATCGCCGGTCCCCTGCTGGTACTGGTTCTGTTTGGCATCGGTTTTGTCAACAGCAATCCGGTACTGCGGACGGCGCTCATCCTGCCGGATGATCTGCCGGACGATGTGCGCACCCGACTGGTGAGCCTGATCGGTCTCAACTTTCAGATCACCAACCGCACATACACGCTATCTGAGGCGCGCACAGCCCTGGAGCACGGCGATCTCGATGTGGTGCAGGTGATTCCCGATGATATGTTTGGCAAACTGCAGCGCAGCGAACACCCAACGATCCTGGTCTACTCCAATGCCATCAATCCACTGGTCGAGGGATGGGTTCAGTACCTGGCATACGCGCAGGTCAACGAGATCAACAAAGCGTTGCTCATCGAGCAGACTCGTCTGGCGCAACAACAGGCGCGCGAAATAGGGGTGCGCATTGCGCTTGGAGCGGACCGTCTGACCGAACTCGAACGCGAGGTGAGTCGCGCTGAACAGGAAGCGATTCGTCAGGAATTGCGCGCCCTGCGCGCATTCCTCGAGCAGTTTCGCGCAACGATACCGCTGGAGAACCTGTTTGCCGGTCGGAGCGAGGATATCGAACAGGTGCGCATGCGCACCGACGATGCGATCCGCGCGCTCGACGACGTTGACGCAGTCCTGGCGTCGGGAAACATCGAAGAGGGACTGAAGGAACTGCGCGACACAAAGGAATTGTTGACCCTGCTCGACCAGCAGATCACGATTTTTATCAGCATCGCGCCGGAGACGATCGTCTCGCCTGTGCAACAGCGATATCAGAACATTCGCACCGAAGCGAGCGGTGAGGCAAGCGGCGCTTATCCGGCAGTGGTATACTATGCACCAGGCGTCCTGGCGCTCCTGGTGCAGCACACGGCAGTGTCGCTCGGTGCGCTGGCGCTTGTGCGCGAACGAATGATGGGAGCGTTCGAGTTGTTCCGCGTTTCGCCCGCCAATATGGTGCAACTGCTGATCGGCAAATATCTCGGCTATACCGTTTTTATTGCCCTTGCATCAGTTGCGCTCGCGGCAGCAATGCGTCTGCTGGGAGTGCCGCTCCTGGGGAGCTGGTTCCTGTTTGCGCTCCTGCTCCTGTTGCTCACTATTGCATCATTGGGAGTTGGATTTCTCATCTCGACCGTCGCCGGATCGGATAGCCAGGCAATCCAGTTTGCGATGATCAGTCTGCTGTTATCGATCTTCTTTAGCGGGTTCTTCATCAGTCGCGACAGTTTTGCGGCATGGGTTGCGCCGATCATCGCACTTATTCCGATGAGCCATGGGGTTGAAGGATTCCAGGATGTGATGCTACGCGGCATTCCGCCCGATCCGGAGGTCTGGATTGAATTGGGCGCCATTGCAGCAGCGACGTTTGGATTGGTGACCTTCCTGACGCAGCGACAGTTCCGTCGCGCATAATGTCCACATGGGTCGATTTCTGAAAACAACCCGCGTCCACGCACGATGAAGAATCGCCAGTCAAGTCGTCAACTGATCGTCGCCGATTCTTCGACAGGAGAACAGGAAGCCGGTTGCGATCAACAGGCGAAACAACACTAGAAGGAAACGAATATGTTCAGCCCGCTCTATCTGATCGTCATGCTGCTCGGTGCAGGCATTACGCTGTGGGCGCAGTGGAAAGTGCAGTCTACGTACAAGAAATATGCGCAGGTACGCAATGTGCGCAATATGACCGGTCTCGATGTGGCGCGCGTGCTGATGCGCAACGAAGGTCTCGATCACGTGCGCATCGAGCAGATCGGCGGCGAATTGACCGATCACTACGACCCTCGCGCGAAAGCGATGCGTCTCTCTGCCGGTTCAATCGCCCACCCTTCCGTTGCGGCGATGGCAGTCGTCGCCCATGAGTTGGGACACGCGCTCCAGGATCAGCAGGGGTATGCCTGGTTGCGGGTGCGCTCTGGAATTGTGGGCATTGTCAATGCTGGCTCACAACTTGGTAGTCTGCTCCTGATTACCGGGCTGGTGCTCGGCACATTTTCGCGGGCAGGTCTGGCGATTGCGTGGATCGGTGTGCTGCTGATGAGCGGCGGCGCCATTTTCAGCCTGGTGACGCTGCCGGTGGAGTTCGACGCCAGCGCCCGCGCACGTGCAATGCTCGAACGGTATGGTCTGGTTACCCGACAGGAGGCGGAAGGCGTCAAAGCTGTGCTCGATGCGGCTGCGCTGACGTATGTCGCTGCCGCTGCCACCGCTATTCTGCAAATGCTGTACTACGTTTCGCTCCTTGTGCGGCGGCGTTAGCACATTTTACGGCGCGGATGGAGCGTCGCCTGGCAGCGTCTGATCTGGCAGCCAGTTCATCCAACGCACGATTGCGGCATATGCGGTCGCGCTGCCAGCAATCCAGTCATGGTATCGGCATCGGCAGCGCGCCCGAACAACCATCCCTGGGCATACGGACACCTGAGCTGGAGGAGCGCTGCGCGTTGCTCTTCGGTTTCCACCCCCTCGGCGACCACGCACAACTGCAACTCCCGGGCAAGCGTGATGACAGCACGTATGATCATCGCCGCGTGCGGATCGTGCATCATTGACCGGACAAACGATCGATCGATCTTGACCCCGTCTACTGGCAGACGTGCCAGATGGCTGAGCGACGAATACCCGGTACCAAAATCGTCCAGCATCACACGCACACCTAGCGCCTTAATCGGAAGCAACTGTGACAGAACCAGATCGAGATCGTTCATTGCTGCCTTCTCGGTGATTTCGATGGTCAACGCCGCGCCGGGCAGATTCTGCTGACGCAACACCTGTTCCACCTGCGTGAGCAGATCGGCCTGATCGAGGTGCTGGCTGTGGATATTGACGCTAATCGGAATATCGGCAACCGCGCCAAACCGGTCGCGCCAGCAGCGCGCCTGACGGCAGACTTCGGAGATGCTCCAGTTGCCGAGCGTCGGGACGAGGTCGGCTTCCTCGGCAATCGGCAAGAAACTATCGGGGAACAGCAAGCCATGGCGCGGGTGTCGCCAGCGCATAAGCGCTTCGAAACCGCATATCTCACCGCTGCACAGATCGACAATCGGTTGATAGTGCATCTCCAGCGTCTGATGCTGTACAGCCTGGCGCAGATCAATTTCGAGTTGCAATTGCCGCGCAGCCTCTGTATGCATCGCTTCCTCGAACATGACAATCCGTGATCGCCCACGCGCCTTCGCCTGATGTAATGCCGTATCAGCATTGTGCAGCAGCGTCATCGCATCACTCGCCCGACCATCATCGACAGCAATGCCGATACTGACGCCGACAGTCAACGAATGATCCCGGACCATGACTGGATGGCTCAGCGTATGTTGAATACGCTGCGCAACACGCCAGATATCCTCTACCGATCCTGGCATGTCGATCACCACGGCAAATTCATCGCCGCTGAAACGGGCCACCGTATCGCTAGGTCGGGTGATGTGCTTCAATCGTCCCGCAACAGCGATCAACAGCTCATCGCCAACGGCGTGCCCCAGACTATCGTTGATCTGTTTGAAACGATCCAGATTGATCAACAAGACGCCACACGGTAGCGACCGTCCTTGATTCCGCCGGTCTAACGCCTGTTGCAACCGGTCGATCAGCAATGTCCGGTTCGCCAGACCGGTGAGCGGATCGTGTGATGAAAGATACGCCAGGCGAGCTTCGGTCAATTTTCGCTGCGTCATGTCGGTATGCACGGCAATCAGGGCAACCGCCTGTCCAGCAGAGTTCAGTACCGGATCGAGATTCACATGTACACTAAGCGTATTGCCATGACGATCAATCAGGCGCATCTCACCACGGTACGACTGACCGTTGCATACCGCTGCCAGCGCTGCGCGCGCCATGCCGGGATCGCGATACAGGCGCAGCAATCCGCCCGCCGCCCGCAGATCATCGAGCGTCAGGCCAACCATGGTCTGGAAGGCAGGGTTCTGATAGTGCGGAATACCGTCGAGATCGGCAATGACGATGCCATCGCTAGTGCTGGAAATGGCCGCCATCATCAGGCGCAGATCGACATCGATGCGATGCTGCCGCGACGCTGCGCGCAAGATTGCCAGGTAGGCATCATCTGAATGCTCATCAAGCACGTGGAGCAAAAACAGCTCTGCTGTAATCGGCTCGCCATTACGCTGCGGAATCTCAATTGTAGTCACCAGGTTCGAGACAATCGGCGTCCCAAACGGCTCGCCGATCAACTGCCCGGTCAGATTGCCGAACAAAGTGACTGCCGCCGGGTTTGCCTGCGTAATCCGTCCGTCACGAGCGATCAGCAGTGCTGGATTGCTGCTCCGCAGTACCAGCTCCTTTAATGAAACCGGTTGATCCCGATGCGCATCTACATCTAGATGATGTGCCACCGCGCTGCGCATGCGGCTGATCAGCACATTGGCTGCAGCGTCAGAACTGATCACATTGTGCGCACCGGCGGCTAGCGCTGCTGGAGCGCGCGAATCAATATCGCCGACCACCAGCGCTAGAATTGGCACATGGGGAGCAATTGCTACAATCGAGGCGATCAGTTCCAGGGGAACTTCGGGAAATGGGCTGATGTCGAGCAGGGCTGCATCGGCGCGGGAGACGAGCAATGTTTGCAACGCCTGTTCGGGAGAGACGTGTTCCAGTGTGATTGCAAGATCACCGAACACTGACCGTATCCTGCCTGCGACATCATCATTCTGGGCAATCAACAGCACTCTAAGGGGCATCTTATCATTCATAACGCATCGTATTTGTCAGGAAGCATGGCATAGACCGACGAAGCGACGGACGCCCTCTCATAGCAGCGCTGCAAGCACGATGTTGCCTACGTGCATAGCCCTGTATTGCTATCAGGGTTGCAGGCAGGGATAGGTTATACAAGAGCATGTGCTGCAATGAATTGCAGGAACAGGCATCATTCGGTAATGAGGAGAATGGCGGTCCAGGAGGGACTCGAACCCCCAACACCCAGTTCCGAAGACTGGTGCTCTATCCATTGAGCTACTGGACCATACAACATTTTTAGTGTATCACAGAGAGTTACATTATGCAACGTTCCATTAACCTGCTGCGTCACTTTGACAATTGTTGCAAGGTTTCTCCAGCTGTTCTCCGTCTCTGCCTGCTACACTTCGGATGAGACCAACAGCAAGCACCTCTCTCGAAAGAGGCATAAAGCCATTCTTCGTGCTCATTGTCGGTGCGTTGACTGTCGGGGCATTGATGTTCAGCATCCCAATCGGTGCAGCACAGAATAGTCTCGGCTCTCCGGGGGATTGTCCGTTCGGCGGCGTGTGTCCCGCAGGGATGCTGATGGTGCTCCACACAGGCAGCGGCATACCGGTGCAGGAGCGCAATGGTGGACTGATTCGGCGTAGCTACCGATGTGTTAGACGTGTCATGACAGAACCTGCTGGTCGAGCTGCAAAGCGGCAAGACCATTGCAATGGAACACACCATTGACAGTCATATCAAAAAAACCTGCGCTTGAAACTCGATGTCACTGGTGCTAAGGTCAGGATCGAGACTGTCTCCGGTGTAGGGTATCGTCTGACGGTGGTTTTGTGATTCGGCGTCTCTGGTTCCAACTCGTTTTGGCATTTGCTCTTGTGACGACCGTGAGCGCGTTGACAGCAGCACTTGTGGTGAATGTGCGCGCTGGTGATGAGTTTCGCACCTTTGCGGCACAGAACCAGGTGCGGCAACTCGACCTGATACTGCGTCTTGCCGAATATTACGCGGATCATCAAGACTAGAGCAGCGTCGAGACTGTGTTTGCCGGCATTTGCATGATGGGACTGAGGGGACAAGGGAAGATATGCAGACTGCTTGCGTTGATCCTTACCGATACTGATAGTCAGATTGTCTGTCACAGCAATGCGGTGAGCATTACGCAGGGTAGCGTCGGCAGTGCCGAATAGCGCCGCGCTATGCCGGTGATGGTTCAGGGCGAACCTGGATATCTGGTAGCGCAACTCCAACGCGACACTGCACTTTCCTCCATTACTCGACTCTCTCGATCAGTTCATTCAGGTAATGATCCAGGCATGTTTGATTGCGGGTGCGCTTGGGTTACTTTCGGGGATCTTCAATGGTATGCGGGCTGGTTGCACCGCTTAATCATCTGGCGGATGGTCTTTGAAGAATTACTCCAGTATATCCTATGCAGGCAGGCTTCGCCTTGCATAGCCGAGGGCTGATGGTCTTTGAATACATAATCCGCTATCCGAGAC
>JAGHYV010000138.1 GCA_017743475.1 Roseiflexus sp.
GGCATTGAAGACCTGGTTCCACGCCAGGAGGCGTTCGTGGTGGGGCAGTGCGCGAGTGAGCGGCACATCCTGACCAACGTACGGAAGGTCGCTTTCATAGACGGCGCCCGCTTCCGTTTGATGCGCTGGAAGACGACCAATGAACAGGCCGAATGCCGGCACTCCTCCAGCGCACGTTCCGTGTGTTCCCGCCGAGATCAGATACTGCTCCGAGAGATCGCGTTCGACGCCATCGATGCGCTTGAGCGCAGACTCGACCACCCCTGTCGTGGCGAATGCCCAGCAGGATCCGCATCCTCCCTGATCCTTCACCGGGGTGCAGGCGCCCTGATCACACCAGTTGAAGGTGGTCGGTAAACCCTCCTGTGCGCCCATCGCCACCGGTTGGGGTGTGGAACCGGATGACGGTTTCGCCGCAGGAGACAGGACGGTGAAACGACCGAGGGTTTCGACCCGAATGCTGAAGGTGCGCTGAACAGCGCGATCCCACGGTCGGCGGTAGACTAGGGTGAGCGTCTCTTCCCCGGCGCGTACCGGCAGGAATGTCAACACCTGCAATGCTGGCGCGCCTGTTTCCATTCCCGTCGGAGACAGCGCCTCGAACACAGGGTCGCCCAACGGTTGCAATAACGACGACGATTGTTCAATATCCCAAACGTAGCCGGCTGCGGGATGTCCCTCCAGTTTGACAATCAGGCGTTGCCCATCGGTCAGGGTAACCCTGGTTCCGTTGTGATCCAGCGTCACAACTGCATCGCGCGACGATGATTGCGCGAACGATGGGATGACGAGTAACGCAACAGCAATGCTCAGAAAGGTGAGCATGCCTGCCAGTCTGCGGAAGTGAGCGACGACGAGCATAACGACGTTCTTCCTGGTAGGACGAAGCGGCAATGTCGCATGCTGGCGGCAGGACGCCTTGTTTTCCAGATAAGGATTATAGAGGTCTGTCCGGCGCCTGGGAATTGAGGTAATGTTCCTGTTTTTCTGGTAGTACCGGTACTGCTCATATCCCTCTTGACCGGTTTAGTCAGTTGTGCTATACTCGGCGCATCCAGGGACATCAATCAGTCGTCAACGCACGTAGCGCATCTGTACGCGATCCGTGACTGCGTGATCGCGGGTATGTGCGGTGCTACGCTTTTTTTTAGCGCTACGCGCCCTGTGCACGTCTCGCCCATATGTGCGTTGGATGGCGGTATGCTTCCTGAGGCGGTTGCCCCTTGTTATCCGCTCAAGCAAAGGAGCTACGAATGAGCTACGATCGTCGCTACCGCTGGACTGCGCTACTCGCCCTGTTTGGTCTGGTTATCGCTACCTTCGCTCTCCCCGGCGCACCACGTGTGGTGCGCGCCGCCGACACCTCCACACCCGCATCGGTCACAATTGCCGGCAGTTTTCAGAGTGAACTGGGTTGCCCCGGCGACTGGCAGCCTGAATGCACCGTCACCCGCCTGGTGTACGATGCAACCGATCAGGTCTGGCAGGCGACCTTTACGATTCCTGCCGGCTCATGGGAGTACAAGGCGGCGCTAAATGGATCATGGGACGAGAACTATGGCGCGAATGCGCAACGTAATGGACCTAACATCGCCCTGGCGCTCAGTTCTCCCACACCCGTCAAGTTCTACTACGACCACGAAACGCACTGGGTCACCAGCAACCGCAATACCCGCATCGTCACCGCGCCCGGCGACTACCAGAGCGAACTGGGTTGCCCTGGCGACTGGCAACCGGATTGTTTGCGCTCCTGGTTACAGGACCCTGATGGTGATGGAACCTTCAGTGCAACGGTAACCGGTCTGCCTGCCGGTAATTACCAGTTCAAGATCGCCATCGATGAGAATTGGAGCGAAAACTACGGCGCTGGCGGCACTCCTGGCGGGGCGAACATTCCATTCAATGTGCCTGCGCCCAGCTATCGGGTGACGTTCAGGTTCGTCTCGGCGACCAACACGCCGTCGGTAACGGTCGTCAGCTCCGGAGCGCAGCCCGATAACAATGTCGAGTGGGATGGCGTGCGCCACGACTCGCGCGATCCGCTCTACCGCACGCCGGGCGGAGCGGTTCCATCCGGGACGCCGGTCACCATCCGTCTGCGCACCTTCCACAACGATGTGACCTCGGTTCGTCTGCGGGTGTACGACCTGAATGCCAGCGCGCAACGGTTCTACGATATGGCGCCTGCCGCAACCGATGTGGCATGCTATCAGGCAGGTCTTGAAGATAAAACCTGTGACTTCTGGGAGGTGACGCTCAACGAGGCGTCGCCGAACAATCTCTGGTATCGGTTCATTGTGACCGATGGCAGCGATACAGATTATTACGACGACAATACCCCTGCACTCGACGGCGGTTTGGGCGGAATGACCGACGATCAGGAGGATCACAGTTGGGCGCTGATGTTCTACGATCCGGCGTTTACTGTGCCGGAGTGGGCGAAGAACGCCGTGATCTACCAGATCTTCCCGGATCGCTTCCGCAATGGCGACCCGCGCAACGACCCGCGCACCGGCGACCGCCGGTACGACGATCCGGTCATCGCGCTGCCGTGGGGTGAGTTGCCTGAGGGATACTGCCGCAACTACAGCGATGCCGCCACCAACTGCCCGTGGCGGTTCGACGACACGCCGCCGTCCTGGAGTCCAACGAAGGAGAGTCCGCGTGGACGCGACTACTATGGCGGCGATCTGCGCGGTGTGATCAGCCGGCTCGACTACCTGAAGAATCTCGGTGTGACGGCGATCTATTTCAACCCGATCTTTCATGCGAAGTCGAACCACCGCTACGATACCTACGACTACTTCCGCATCGACCCGGCGCTCGGCACACTCGCCGACTTCCGGCGTCTGGTACGCGAGGCGGAAAGGCGCGGCATCCGTGTGATCGTGGATAGCGTCTTCAACCACATGTCGTCGGATAGTCCGCAGTTCGACCGCTACCGATACTACACCACCCTCGGCGCATGCGAGTCGGCTGCATCGCCCTACCGCGACTGGTTCCGTTTCCGCCGACCCGGACCGGGCGAACCGTCCCCCTGTGCGCCATCGACGCCAGGCGGCGATGACACCTACTACATCGGCTGGTTTGGCTTTGACAGCATTCCGGAGATTCGGAAAGAAAATCCAGTCGTGCTGAACTATTTCGTAACCGGACCGAACAGCGTGTCGCGCTACTGGTTGCGCCAGGGAGCGAGCGGATGGCGCCTCGATGTGATGGGTGATTCGTCCTTCCCGCCGAACTACTGGCCCACCTTCCGCACGGTGGTGCGCGAAACGCGCCACGATGCGCTGATCATCGGCGAGTTGTGGCAGAAGGACAGTACGCTGCTCCGGCATCTGCGCGGTGATACCGCCGACACGACGATGAACTACCGCCTGCGCGATGCGATTATCGGCTTGCTGACGCCAGGACCTTTCGACTCGAAAGGATTCGCCGACAGTGGACGCCAGATCACGCCGTCGGAGTTTGCCAACCGTATCAGTTCCATTCGCGAAGACTACCCCGACGCTGCATATCTGACGCTGATGAACCTGGTTGGCAGCCACGACACCGAGCGCATCCTGTGGACGTTGACACCGGGCGCCGAGACCCGCGCCGATAAGGAGTTCAACGCCGCCAATCTGGCGAACGGCAAACAACGCCTGCGGATCGCTTCGCTCATTCAGTTCACCATGCCCGGCGCACCGGCGATCTACTACGGCGATGAGGTTGGCGTCACCGGCGATGACGATCCCGATGACCGGCGCACCTATCCGTGGGTGGAGACCGGCGGGAATCCAGATCGATCGCTGCTGCGTCACTACAGCGACCTGGCGCGCATCCGCCACCACTACCGCTCGCTGCATGCTGGCAATCTCCGCTTCCTGATGGTAGACGATGCTGCTGGCACAGTTGCCTACGCGCGCATCAGCGGCGATGACGCAGCAATTGTGGCGATCAATCGCAGTTCGCAGTCGCGCACAGTTGATATTCCGGTTGCTGGCGTCATTCCCGACGGTACGGCTTTCTTCCCTTCGTACTGCGTCGCCAATGACCAGTTGAAGAACTGGCTGAATGTCCAGAACGGCACAGTGCGGGTGACGCTCAACCCGATGAGCGCTGTGCTGCTGACCAGTTACCTTGCCGATCTGACGCCGCCGCCGGTTCCGACCAGCCTGCGGGTGACGGGTGAGGGCGACGGGCAGGTAAGCCTGGTGTGGAACGGCGTCCCTGGCGCTGCCGGATACAACCTCTACCGCAGTCCGTTGAGCGGCGGCGGTTTCGTGAAGGTCAACAATGCGCCGCTGAGCGCAACCGCCTATACCGACACCGGGCTGCGCAATGCGCGTAATTACTACTACGTCGTCACATCTCTGGACGAGAAAGGGAATGAAAGCGCATTCTCGAACGAAGTCCAGGCGATGCCCCGTCTCCAGATTGGATGGGCGAACCTGCAATGGCCCCCATCGATCACCCACACCATCAGCGCAATCAACCGCACCCCGCTGATCTTCGGTCAGGTCTGGATCGATGGCGTCACCAACCGTCCGGGAGCGACGGAAGGATTGCGCGCGCAACTCGGATATGGACCGCGTAACAGCGACCCGGCAGGCAACCCCGCATGGATCTGGATCGAGGCTGAGTTCAACGTCGATGCTGGCAACAACGACGAGTTCAAAGCCAGTCTGCTGCCTGATCAAACCGGAGATTTCGACTACGCTTACCGCTACAGTACGACCAATGGACGCGAATGGCTCTACGCCGACCTGGACGGCATCGGTAACGGCTACAGCTCGTTACAGGCGGGCAAACTCACCGTCGTCGCCAGCAGCGACACCACGCCGCCAGCGACGCCAACCGGTCTGACTGTCGTCACCGCTTCGCCGGCAGGCATTACCCTGCGCTGGAACGCAGTGACCGGCGATCCGACCCTCTACGGCTACGAAGTGCGTCGCAGCAGCGTGGCGGGTGGACCGTACACCACGATTGCGACGGTCACCGGCGTCGAGTACACCGACACGTCCATTACCCAGGGCGCAACCTACTACTACGTCGTTCGCGCAGTGGATACGTCGTTCAACCGCTCCGCCAATTCCGCCGAAGTCGCGGCGACTGCCGAACTGCGGACGGTGAGCGTCACATTCACCGTGACCATACCACCCACGACCCCCGCAGGCAGTACGGTCTACATCGCCGGGTTCCTCGACCGCCTCGACGGCAACCTGCCGCAGTGGAATCCCGGCGGCGTGGCGCTGACCCAGACTGGTCCGAACCAGTGGTCGATCACACTCACCGGTAAGGAGACAACCCAGATCGAGTACAAATACACCCTTGGTTCGTGGGATTACGTCGAGAAGGGTGCGGCATGCGACGAGATCGCCAACCGCCAGTTGACCCTCACCTACGGTGTGAGCGGTGTGCAGATCGTGAACGATAGCGTACCAAACTGGCGCAATGTTGCGCCGTGCGGCAACTGAAACCAATCCGAGGCGATCCATCGGCGTGGCGGAGGCGGTGCACTGAACCGCCTCCGCCGCATTTTGAGCGGATATAGTATTCCTGACAGATGGAGCCTTTTCTGGCGCCTCCTGGTCTCGGCGGAAATCTCTTTGCATCGCGTATGTGCTGTGATACAATCCTCTCTCATAACGGACTGCGCAACGGCATATCGGAGAGTCCAATATGGCACTTGAACAACTGAAAGTAAGAGAAATCGTCAGGCAAGCGGTCAGCAAGAACGTCGATATCCCCGAATTCCAGCGAGAGTTCGTCTGGGATACAGAACAGGTCAAAAAACTGGCCGAATCGCTCTACCGCGACTACCCGGTCGGTTCATTTCTCCTCTGGGATTCTTCCCAATATCAGGAAGCCAAGACTGCTCAGGGCACTCAGGCTTCCCTCTGGATTGTGGATGGCCAGCAACGCACGACGGCGCTCTGTCTTCTCCTGGGGCAGAAGCCGTACTGGTGGAATGACGCCGAAAGCTGGAACGAAGCATTGGAACGCTATCAGGTGATGGTCAATCTCCTTCCAGAAGACGGCGATGATCGCCTGGAATTTGCTCTGCCCAACCCCATTCGCCGTCGAGATCCGCGCTGGATCGACGTTCGTCGGGTCCTTGCTGTCGAAAAAGTGGAGAACCTGGCCCCTCTGGCTCAAGAGATAGCGAAATTGATGAACGATGATGCTGAGAAAATGATGGAAGTGTTTGTCAAGGTGAATGGTCGACTCCAGCGTCTCTGGCGGGTTCGGGAGATTGATATTCCCATCATCAAGATCAGCCACGAGATAGAGGATGTAGCCGAGATTTTTGCTCGCCTGAACCAGGAAGGGACACGCGTCCGAGAGGCTGATGTTGTGCTAGCGCTTGCCGCTGTACGAAACCCGGGTTGGGTGCGTGAGAAGTATCTGCCGTTCCGAAACGACCTCGAAGATACAGGTTGGAACCTGGATGCCGGTGTCTTTGTCCGAACAATGACCGGTATAGGGAGAGGACGGGCGCGACTCATCGAAGTTCCGAAGGACTTCTGGCGACCGGAAAACCTGTCTCTGGTCTGGCAATCTACTCAAGAAACCATCTCCGAGGTTTTGAAGAGGCTGGCTGAATTCGGTATTGTATCTGCCGATCTGCTTCCTTCGACAAACAGCCTGATTCCGCTCTTTGTTTTGCACCATAAGTGGAGGGATGCGCATGGCTACCGTTTCGAGCGAGCTTTGCATTGGTTTCTCCTGGCAAACCGGGATGGGAGGTACAGCGGTTCTGCCATTACCAGTCTGAACGAGGACGTCCGCGCCATTACAGAAGCGCCGAATTTTGAGCAGGCCATCCAGGATTTGCGAAAACGCCTGCGCGTATCCTCAGAAATTGCGGAAGACGAATTCTTAAACCGCTATGACCGCGCCGGTTACCGCTTCTTGCGGCTCATGCTCTATCTGATCCTCTTCCGCCGCGAAGCGCGTGACTGGGTAGATAACACCCGCATAGGATACGATAAATCTGGTATCCCCATCGCCACAGGATTTGAGCCTCAATGGCATCATATCTTCCCGAGCAGCGTGCTGGCAAAGTTCCGGAACAAAAGCAACGATATTCACGCTTTGGCAAACATTACGGTAATAAATGAACGGACGAATGTCAACAAACTGTCAGGTAAGGAGCCTGCGAAATATATCGAGCATTTCCATATTTCTGAGCAGAACCTGCGTTCTCACCTGATTCCAGAATCTTTCGCCAGGGCAGTACATAACCCGGCAGAGTTGAAAAAACAATGGGATGTACAACAATACGACCAGTTTCTGCTTGAACGGGCGCAGTTGCTGGCACAGGAGGCCAATGCATTCCTTCAGAGTCTAGAAGGAGCCTGACCGTGCCCCAGGTCATACGGAGCGTGAGCGATGAAAAACTTCCATCTTTCTCCTGAATGTGTTACGGCATTCTGCCAGAAGCACGGTATCCGGCAGCTGGCGGTCTTTGGTTCAGCGTTACGGGACGACTCCCTTCTCAAAACTAGTATCTCATGACCCGGCAGTTATAGAGAGCAAGTGCATCGAAAGCTATGTTCGAGCAGTGTTACTCGCTGAACCAACCTACTTCGAGAACCCAAGCAACATCGATGAATTTCAACGAGTCGTTGGTGGCACGGCGCCAGATATGACGACAATCAGCAAATTGAGAGAACAGCTATTCAGACCAGCCGCTGAATTCGATCACAACTAGAGATATGTCTTGCGTGCTGCATTGTATGAAAATGGTGCTGCTTGCGCCCGTCCCATAAGCGTGGACATATGTTCGGGAATGACCCTTGCGCTGCTATCAAGAGCGAAGAAAGCGCAACAAGCAGATCTGATCCACCCGCACGTGCAACCTTCCGCTGCACACGCTCGTCACACATTGCAGGAACAGAACGAAAGGAAAGGAAGGTTCCTCAATGAGTGGACAATTAGCGCGCAGCAAAAGCGATCGGATGATCGCCGGCGTGTGTGGCGGACTGGCAACCTACTTCAATATCGATCCGGTGATTGTGCGGCTAGTGTTCGTAGTGGCCGTGCTCTTTGGCGGAGTCAGCCCGCTAGTCTACATCATTCTGTGGATCGTTATGCCGGAGGAGAGCGCAATCCGGGCGCAGCCGACACTTCCGCAGCACCCACGC
>JAGHYV010000139.1 GCA_017743475.1 Roseiflexus sp.
GGGCAACCGCGATCGTGCCAGAGGTGTCGGTGGTCGTCAACTAGCAATCAAGGTAATATTTATGAGCGCACCGGTTGCGCTTCCTCCTCAAGCGCCAGGGTGCGCCGCAGTTCGACGATCTGATCCCGCAGTGCAGCGGCTTTCTCGAATGCCAGGTCTTTCGCAGCCTGCTTCATCTGCTTCTCCAGTTCCTTGATCAGTTTGACGATCTCATCCTTCGGGATTGGCAGTTCTGCTGGCGCTTTGGCGACCTGGTAGACGCCGCGCTCTTCGGCGACCTTGCGCACCCGGTCGGTCAGGTCGCGCACGGCTTTAGAGATGCCGACGGGGGTGATGCCGTGTTCGCGGTTGTACGCTTCCTGAATGGCGCGTCGCCGGTTAGTTTCATCAATCGCGGTGCGCATCGATTGCGTGATCGTGTCGGCGTACATGATCACGGTTCCCTCAATATGTCGTGCTGCGCGCCCAATGATCTGAATCAGCGCGGAGTCGCTGCGCAGATACCCTTCTTTGTCGGCGTCGAGAATGGCGACCAGCGATACTTCCGGCAGATCAAGCCCTTCACGTAGCAGGTTAATGCCGACCACGACATCATACACGCCAAGCCGCAGATCGCGCAGGATCTCGACCCGCTCCAGCGTCTCGATGTCGGAGTGCAGATAACTAGTGCGGATGCCCATCTCCTTGAGATAATCCGCCAGGTCTTCCGCCATCCGTTTGGTCAGCGTCGTGACAAGCGCACGCTGCCCTTTCTGAACCCGTCGCTTGATCTCCCCCACCAGGTCGTCGATCTGCCCTCTGGTTGGACGCACTTCGACAATCGGATCGAGCAACCCAGTCGGACGGATAATCTGTTCAACGATCTGCGCCGAGTGTTCGTACTCGTAAGGTCCTGGTGTCGCCGAAACGTAGATCGCCTGGTGAATATGTCGCTCGAACTCATCAAACCGCAGCGGACGGTTGTCGAGCGCCGATGGCAGGCGGAACCCGTATTCGACGAGCGTTTCTTTACGTGATCGGTCGCCAGCGTACATACCGCGGATCTGCGGCAACGTAATGTGCGACTCGTCAACGAACAGAATGAAGTCGTCGGGGAAGTAATCGAGCAACGTCCAGGGTGTTTGCCCGGGTGCGCGGCGATCAAGGTGGCGCGAGTAGTTCTCGATACCGGAGCAGTACCCGACCTCGGAGAGCATTTCGAGATCGTAGTTGGTGCGCTGTTTGAGACGCGCTGCTTCAAGAAACTTGCCCTGCTGTTCAAGCTCGGCGACACGCGCTTCCAGTTCCGCCTGGATGTCGGCGATAGCGAGTTTGAGCGTTTCGGCGGTTGTGATGAAATGTTTCGCCGGGTAGATGTCTACTGCCGTCCGGTTGAGCAGCACTTCGCCGGTTAGTGGGTCGAACTCGGTAATGCGCTCGACTTCATCGCCCCAGAACTCAATCCGCAGCGCAATCTCTTGGTTGGCGGGAAAGATATCGAGCGTATCGCCGCGCACACGGAATGTGCCCCGGTGAAAATCCATATCGTTGCGCTCGAATTGGAGGTCAAGCAACTGGCGCAGCAATTTGTCGCGGTTGCGCACCTCGCCGACACGGATTGGAATAACGACCTGCCCGTACTCATGGGGCGAACCGAGACCATAGATTGCCGACACCGATGCAACGATCAGAACATCGCGCCGGGTGAAGAGTGCCTGGGTTGCAGCGTGACGCAATCGGTCGATCTCTTCGTTGATTTCGGCTTCCTTTTCGATATACAGGTCTTTGCTAGGCACATACGCTTCAGGTGTGTAGATATCGTAGTAGGAAATAAACATCTCAACCGCTGCATCGGGCAGCAGTTCGCGAAACTCGGCGTACAACTGGCTGACCAGTGTCTTATTGTGCGCTATGACCAGCGCCGGTCGTTCAAGCTGGCTGAAGACATGCGCCATAGTCAGCGTTTTACCGGTGCCAGTTGCGCCAAGCAGCGTCTGATGCTTGTATCCAGCGCGGATCCCAGCAACCAGTTGAGCAATCGCTTTGGGTTGATCGCCCGCTGGCTGGAAGGGTGCTTCAATGCGAAACGACATGCCTCTAGGTCTCCTCTGCTTGATCCAGGTGACAATGCACGTCTAGCGTGACGTCAACGTCGCAGCGTCGGAAGCCGAACAATATGCTTCCCCTCTTCCGCAGCAACAGCGCGTCAACGGAATACCAGCGTTCGGCAGAATGAACCGTGTGTGATGATCAGGGTATCCTTTTCATTATACTCTGAAAAGACCATGCCCTGGGTGCGCGCTGCTGGGGAAGCGGAGACGTCCGCACCCCCACGGGGTGGTCGTGCCTGGGAGCGCGCGCCTCTGGCGCGCATGCAGGCGGGGACGCCCGCGCACCCAGGGGGTGACGGTGCGGGAGCGCGCGCCTCTGGCGCGCATGCAGGCGAGGACGCCCGCGCACCCAGGGGGTGACGGTGCGGGAGCGCACGCCTGCGGGCGGGGACGCCCGCGCACTCCTTAAGGGCGGACAGAACGTTTGAGCAAAGATACGTTTTCTGCCATTGCAATGCCCAATCTGCTATTCTGTCTGCCCCTACGCACTTCACTGGCATGGGCGGGTTCCAAACCTGCCTGCCATGGCATTCTGATGCTGCCAGAAATGTGCATCGCACATATTTTCTGTCTGCCCTTGAACGCACACCCAGGGGGTGACGGTGCGGGAGCGCACGCCCGCGGGCGGGGACGCCCGCGCACCCAGAGGGTGACGGTGCGGGAGCGCGCGCCTGCGGGCGAGTCTGCAGGCGGGGACGCCCGCGCCCCTACGGGGTGACCGTGCCCTTATATTTTTTGGGAAGCCCCCGTATGCCATCTCCCGTTTCAGGCATCAGGATGCCTAGCTCCCCCTTCTCCCCATGTGGGAGAAGGGGGCAGGGGAGATGAGGGGTAAAAGCGCACCCGAATGCACCTCCGGCGCGCAGAGAGGCAGGAACGCCCGTGCACTCAGGGGGACTCCGCTCAACGGCGCGCCAATCGATGCTATAATAGAACATCGGTACGAGAAACGACGTGCAAACGGAGTGGAGCAACGTATGACCCCTGCCGAGCGCCGCGCTTTTGAGCGCCAGTTGCAGCAAGAGTTCCCCGGTCTCGAGTTGCATGCCTGGTATCGCCAGTACCGCAGCCTCAAAGCTGCGTATCCCGACGCCATTCTACTCTACCGTCTGGGCGATTTTTACGAGACGTTCGACGATGACGCCAAACTGGTTGCCGATCTGCTCGAAGTGACGTTGACCCACAAGGAATTCGCCAGCCAGAAGGGGCACGACCAGAAGCAGCGTTGCCCGATGGCAGGCATACCGTACCACGCGGTCGAAGGGTATGTGGCGCGGCTCGTCGGCGCGGGGTATCGCGTCGCCATCGCCGAGCAGATTACCGAGACCCCTTCCAGTCGCACCGATACACGCCCGCGATCGATCTTCGCCGCTGGCATCGAGCAGACGTCGCTCACCGGTAGCAACCGGATGGTCGAGCGCAAGGTGGTGCGTGTGATAACGCCCGGCACGATCATCGAAAGCGGCATGCTCCCTGCCGAGCGCAACAACTACCTTGCTGCCCTGATTGCCGATCACGGGCGGA
Source organism: Roseiflexus sp. (assembly GCA_017743475.1). Lineage (GTDB taxonomy): Bacteria > Chloroflexota > Chloroflexia > Chloroflexales > Roseiflexaceae > Roseiflexus. Next base: position 3,615 of record JAGHYV010000139.1, read on the forward strand.
TCGGGCTGGCATACGCCGACCTGAGCACTGGTGAGTTCGCCGCCATCGAGTTCAGCGGTGAACGCGCAGCGCAACAGGCACAGGGAGAACTGACGCGCATCAATGCAGCCGAAATCCTGGTTCCCGACCGCGCTGACCTGCGTCTGCCCGGTCTTGAGCCGTCCAGCGCTCGCCTGGCGCAGGACCTGGAGTTCCTCACCCGCGAAGAACGCGAACTGCTCCTTCCGGGGGAGCGGGTGGCGCGGCGCGTTGAGCGCGAAAACAATGCGCGCTGGGCGCACGGGCGCGTGACAGCCTGGCCCGAACGACGCTGGGATCTGCGTAATGCGTACGATACGCTGCTCCACCAGTTTGGCATCCGTTCGCTCGCCGGTTTCGGCCTGGAAGACCGTCCACTGGCGATCCGCGCTGCTGGCGCTATCGTGCAGTATGCGCGCGAAACGCAGCAGGGAGCAGTCGCGAATCTGCGCTCGATCCGCGCCTATACTCCCGGCGACGCGATGTTCCTCGATCCGCAGACTCAGCGGAACCTCGAATTGCTGGAAGGCGCCAGCGGAACGACACGCGGCTCGTTGATCGGTGTGCTCGACCAGACGCGCACGCCAATGGGAGCGCGCCTGCTGCGCCGCTGGGTCTCGCAGCCGCTGTGCGATCTGAATCGGCTGCGCGCCCGTCACGATGCAGTGGAGCACTTCGTCGCCGATGCCATCCTGCGTGCGTCGGTGCGCGAAACCCTGCGACGAGTCGGCGACATGGAACGGGTCGTTAATCGGATCATTCATGGGATTGGGGTAGCAACGCCGCGCGATATGGCGCGTTTGCGCGATGCTTTGCGTGCGCTTCCTGAACTTGTTGCTGTGCTCGGCAATTGGACGCCGCCGCCAAGCGAGATCGATCTCACCGGTGTGCGCATTCCCCCGCCGTCCGCAGCGACCGATCCGGTATCGCTGCCGGAAAACGGCAATGAGCGCATCGAACCAAACCAGACGTCGGCGGTCAGTCTGCGGGCACAGCGTGAGGCGCGTCGGCGGGTGTCGGCGCGCTACGCCGATGATGACCTGTTTGGGGAAGAGGAGCAAAACGTACCGTCCGTCAGGTCGTCGAACCAACCTGCCAGAGTGCGACCTGTTGCAGACAACAAAGCCTCTCCGGTCGCAGCGTTCGTAGACGACAAGGCAACTGAAACACTAGCGCTCGATCCGTGCGCCGATATTCTGGCATTTCTGGAGACCGCAATAGATGACGAGCCGCCTGCGCTGCTTGGTGCGTCCAACTATCTGCGCGCAGGGGAGAACGGCGAGCCGCCGCGTCGCGTTATCCGCCCCGGTTTTGAACCGGAGATCGATCAGGTGGTGGCAGCAAGCCGTGATGCACAGCGATGGATCAGCGAACTTGAACCGAAAGAGCGCGAACGCACCGGGATCAAATCGCTGCGCGTCGATTATAATCGTGTCTTTGGTTATTACATCGAAGTGCCCAAAACCTACGCCGATCAGGTGCCGAAACACTACATCCGCAAGCAGACGCTGACAACCGGCGAACGCTACTTCACCGATGAACTCAAGCGCTACGAGGAGATTGTCGAGCAGGCACAGCAGCGTTTAATTGATCTCGAACGACGCGCTTTTGCGCGGATCTGCGATGTGGTGACCAGCGCTGGATCGCGGTTGTTGCGCACGGCGCGCATGATTGCAACGATCGATGTGTTTGCAGCGCTGGCGGAAGCGGCAGTGCGCGGCCGTTATGTGCGTCCGGAACTGTACGACGATACCCGTCTGCGGATCGTCGGCGGGCGGCATCCGGTCGTCGAGCAGACCCTTGATGAGATGTTCGTTCCGAACGATATCGAGATGGACACGGAGACGCGCCAGATCTGCCTGATCACCGGTCCCAATATGAGCGGCAAGAGTACGGTGTTGCGCCAAGTGGCGCTCATCGCCCTGATGGCGCAGATTGGGTCATTCGTGCCTGCCGATGCCGCCGAGATCGGTGTAATTGATCGCATTTTCACTCGCATTGGCGCCCAGGACGATATTGCTACCGGTCGTAGCACATTTATGGTCGAAATGACTGAGACTGCGGCGCTGCTGGCGCAGAGCACCCGCCGCAGTCTGATTATCCTGGACGAAGTCGGGCGCGGCACTAGCACCTACGATGGCATGGCAATCGCGCAGGCGGTCATTGAGTACATTCACAACGAGCCACGTCTTGGATGTCGCACCCTCTTCGCAACTCACTATCACGAACTGACCGACCTGGAACGCACCCTGCCGCGCCTCAAGAACTACCACATGGCGGCGACCGAGCAGGATGGGCGAGTGGTGTTTCTCCACGAACTGCGTCCCGGCGGCGCCGACCGCTCGTATGGCATTCACGTGGCAGAACTGGCGGGCATCCCTCAATCGGTCATTCGTCGGGCGAGTGAGTTGCTGGCGGAACTGGAACGGCGTGCGCCGCGCAGTGCGCCGTCGGTGGTTCCTGCACAGGGCGACGACTGCCGATCTGCGGGACATGCGTCATCGTCCGGCGCTGGCGCAGCGCATGGCGATCAGGGGCGCACGCTTCCCGATGGGCAACTCTCTCTCTTCGAGCTGGCGCCCGGACCGGTGATCGAGATGCTGCGCCGGATCGATATCAATCAGCTGACGCCGCTCGAGGCGCTCAATAAACTGCACGAACTGCAAAAACTGGCACGCGCTGGCGGCGGGTGATACAGGTCACCAGATGAATGGGATGATCTTCTTCACTCGCTTCTGGTAGTCGGCGTACTCCGGATATCGCTCGACCAGCCAGCGTTCCTCACGGCACGATTTGAGGTAGAGGAAGACTAGCAGCGTAACGCTCAATACCAGTGCGACAATGCTGCCACGCAGCAGCGACCAGCCGAATGCACCGATAATAATCCCGCTATAGATCGGGTGCCGCACAATGGCATATGCGCCATGCTGCACCAGTCTGCCATCGTCGCGCGGGCGAGGGAAAGGGGTCAGATTTGCGCCAAGATGGATCAACCCGGCGCCTGCCAGCATTGCGCCGCATCCACATAGCACAAAACCGACAACTGGTGCCCATCGCCCTAGAATCATCGACAGCGCCGGCATTCCTGGCAATTCCTGCGGCGCCACCACGAGTGCGAACAGCAGGCCAAACTGAGCGGTGACCCACCATCCGCCTCGTTCGATAAATGTTTGCATTATGATCTGCACCTTCTGTATCATGTCAGGCGTTGTCAGAACAGAACATACCCGTGATGGTCGCCAGTCTTCGTCCTTGATCGAACACGCTGCTGTACCAGCGCCAGGCGACTGCTAGCACGGAGAGACGCATGGATAGAGATACATATGCCAGCGCATTGGAGCGTGCTGTTATTGCTGATGAGCGCACCGCCGGACGGATCTTTATGCGCGGACGCGACCGCGCGGCGCTGCTCCATCGCCTCTCAACCAACGACATCGAACGACTGAAGCCGGGTGAAGGGACGCTGACCGTCCTCACAACTCCGATTGGGCGGATCATCGATCTGCTGACTGTTCACGCACTGGACGATGCGCTGCTGATCGTGACCAGTCCCGATCAGGGACCGCCAGTGTTCGGGCATTTGCGCCGCAATATCTTTTTCAATGACCAGGTGACCCTGGAAGCAGCCGGGCGCACCCACGCGCAAATGGCGCTGTACGGACCACAGGCGGCGTGCCTGATCGCAGAACTGACCGGCGCTGCCATTGACCTGCCACTCCATGGTATCACGACAACCGCCATTGCGGGGGTACGTCTGCTGATAGCGCGCCGCAAGCCGATTGGCGGTAACAGTTTTACGCTGTATATTCCGTCCGACGGGTATGATGCCGTCTATGCTGCGCTCCTTGCCGCTGGTGCAACGCCAATCGACGGTGACACGCTCGATGTGCTGCGGATCGAACAGGGATACGGCGCATTCGGGCGCGAGTTGAGTCAGGAGTACATTCCGCTGGAAACCGGCTTGCTGGACGCAGTCAGTTTCAGCAAAGGATGTTACGTCGGTCAGGAAATCATCGCGCGGATGGAGAGTCGCGGTCGTCTGGCGAAGCGCCTGTGTGGTCTCCGGTTGAGTCAACCGGTTGCCTCGCCCGCAAAACTGGTCTGTGACGGCAGAGATGCTGGTGATCTCACCAGTGCTGCGGTATCGCCACGGTTCGGTCCCATCGCGCTGGCATATGTGCGCACAATGTATGCTGAACCGGGAACGGTTGTCGGAGTTGAGGGGACTGAAGCGACTGGCAGGGTGATCGAACTGCCGTTTGCAGCGTAAACACTGAGACGCGTACATCCAGCAGTCTTATACTTCTTCACCGCGCAGACGACGCAGTTCGGCTTCCAGCGCGCGCAATCGCGCTTCGGCTTCGGCGCGGGCGCGGGCTTCAGCTTCGGCGCGCGCTTCGGCTTC
>JAGHYV010000041.1 GCA_017743475.1 Roseiflexus sp.
GCGGCTTGGTGCGCTCAAACTTCTGCTTTGCCATTGCTGTTCACTGCTCCTTGCACTGTTGGGCGCGGCACTGACCGCCGCTTCCCTGCTGGAGCCCATGACGGGACTCGAACCCGTGACCTCGTCTTTACCAAAGACGTGCTCTACCTGCTGAGCTACATGGGCGTATGAACACAAGAATGAGAATGTAGAATTGAGAGCTGGTCTGGTACTGTCTCAACTCTACATTCTCAGCCAAACTGGTGGGCCGGGCTGGATTCGAACCAGCGAAGGCGTTAAGCCAGCAGATTTACAGTCTGCCCCGGTTGGCCACTTCGGTACCGACCCGCTACGACGGCACGCCACATACCGTAGCAAGTGTGCATTATACGACAGCGTTGAGCGTGTGTCAAACCGTTTTCGAGGGATTTAAGTGTTCACATTTTGCTGGGAGCGAGTGCATCTTGCCCTCGTAGATGCGACAAGGACGGAATACTCTCGCCTCCAGGCGTATATGTTCCTCCAGGTGTAAACAGTTCCTTCAGAAGTTGACGATTCGTGTACAATTAGATGTGAAGGTGTGCGCGCACTATCGAGCGCTGCCCTTGATCGAGCGCAGCATTGCGCGGATCGCGGCGAAAGCAAGTGCGTCTGTGCTAATGTCCCGCTTTTGTCGGTATATCGCCAGACGGACAAGAGAAACGGACCGAGGGGCTCTATGCTCATCTGATATGTCCGTGTCTGATAACTGTATCGAATCCACTCATTGCAATTATATGGCGCAAACGCTGCTGCCGCTGAAACTCGTTCCCCCACCGCTTCGTGAGGGTGTGTTGCTTCGCCCCGATCTCCAGGCGCTACTTGCTGAGGTACGTCTGCATCCCCTGACCGTTGTGACAGCTCCAGCCGGGTATGGGAAGACAACCCTGCTAGCGCAATGGGCGCAGGAGTTGGGACGTACCGGTGCGCCCGTCTCCTGGTTGACGCTTGATGTCGGCGATCGCGATCCGGCGTTGTTTCTGGCGTATCTCATTCGCGCCTTTCAAATGGCATTTCCCACGTTGGGGCGCGATGCAACGCGGGTGCTATCGAGTGCCGCAAGTCTTGAACGCGATTGGTCCCTGATTGCTGGGGCGCTGTGCGGCGATCTGCAACGTCGTGTGCAGTCGGCTGCCTTTCTGTTTCTAGATGATCTGCATCATGTGATCGACTCGGCGGTCATCGAGCAGATCCTGGGTTATCTGTTGCGTGCTGCGCCGCCGACATTGCACATCGTGGTTGCCTCGCGGCGCGAGGTGCATATCCCACCGCTGTCGCGTTTGCGTGCGGAAGGTCGTCTTGTTGAGGTGCGTCAGGCTGATCTGCACCTGACGCTGGAACAGGCGCGGCAGTTGCTCACCATTCAGGGTGTGGCTCTCTCTGATGAGGAACTGACGACACTCCTCGCGCGCACCGAGGGGTGGGCGTTGAGCCTGCAACTGGCTGCCCGTGCGCTCGCTGAACTCCCTGCCGAACGGCGCAGCGCCTTCGTTGAGGCATTAGGCGGCGGGAGTGAGCAGTTAATTTCCTATCTGGCAGATGAGGTGCTTGCCGATCTGCCTGCCGATATTCTGGAATTTCTCCGCCTTGCTGCTCTTCCGCCGCACTTCGATGCCGATCTGTTGACTGCAGTACTATTGCGGGACGATGTTCCCTACCTGCTGCGCCGTGTGCGCGCCCTTGGTTTGCCGCTCACTCCGCTCGATAATCAGGGGGAGCGATTGCGCTTCCATCCACTTTGGCGTGAACTGTTGTTGCGCGGCATCGATGAGTTCGTCGACAATGAGACGCTGGCAGCGTTTCACCGTCGTTTTGGTCGTCAATTCGAAATGCGGGGCGAACTCGAAGAAGCGCTTGAGCATTATGCGCACGCAGGCAGTATTGATAATCTCGAACGGGCATTACTTGAACGGGCGTGGCCCCTTCTCAACTCGCCGCGGCGCGATACAGTACGACGCTGGATTGAACAGATCCCCGTTGAGCGTCGTGATGCCAATCCCGAACTTTTGTACATGTGGGGGTACAGCCAGATCGTTTCCGATCCGTCGCGGGCGGCGCAGACTATCGAGCATGCTGCCGAATTGTTTCGGCGTTCAGGCGCGCATGCGCGCGAATTGCGCGCCTACTCCGATCTTGCTATGCTACTCTTCTGGCAGGCGCGTCCCGCCGATTTTGCTGCTGTCTGTGTGCGTGCTGTTCGCGCTGCCAACCTGGCGCGCGATGCCTGGTCGCGTGGCGCTGCGCTGACCTGCGTCGTCGCTATGCTGGCGATTCGTGGTCGTCTCTCTGCTGCGCTACGCGTTGCCCGTCACGCGGCTACACATCCGCTGAATCCAGCCTGGCACTGGTTGCTGGCGATGATCGTCACATCGATCCACAACCAGCTCGGTCGCCCGGACGATGCGCTGGCCATGGTCGATGAAGCTCTGCAGTCGAATCAGATTGACGGCAACGACCGCATGCGACAGAATTTGTTGCGTCAACGCGCGATGGCGCTGTACCAGATCGGACAGCCTGCCGAGGCAATCACCCTGGCACTCGATGTTCATCGCTATCTGCTCGACTATTACCACGACGGCACAGCTGGCGTTAGCGCTGCGCAACTTGCGCTGCTCCTTTCGTTACAGGGACGTTTCGATGAGTCGGCATTCTACATTGCCCAGGCGCGCGCTGCCTTCCACGACCTCGGTGCGCTTGCGCCGCTCGCATCATTGCAGGTGATCGAACTGTACAACATGCTGAGGTGTGGGCAGGCAGCGCGCGCAGCAGCGGCGGCTAGCGCATTCGTGCGCCGCCTCGATGAGGTAGAAGGTGTTGCGCCGGATCTGCGCCTGCGCCTGTTGCTGGCGGTTGTGCTCGGTGAGGCAGGTGAGCATCGCCAGGCGCTCGATCTGTTGCGGACAACGGTGCAACAGATGCAGCACCGAGGCTATCGTCTGTTTCTGGCGTCCGCCTGTCTTTATGGAGCATCGCTTGCTAGCGTGTGCGGCGAAGGGGCGTTGCGCGATGCGTGGCTGCGCATCGGCTGGACGATTGCTGCCGAGGATCGGAGTCGTTTCCTACCGATAATGCCTGTATCTGCATTGAAAGATGTAGCGATTGCCGCGTTGCGCGCTGGAATCGCACCTGATGCAGTTGGTCGCATTTTGCCGCACCATGTTGGCGACGAAGCGGTCGAACTACTGCGGGATGCGCTAAACGATCCAGACCCATCGGTGCGGACTCACGCAGTGCGGTTGCTGGGGGAAGTTGGTACGGCCGCTGCCTATCCGGTGCTTCGTCTGCTGTTGAAGGACCGCAACCCTGCTGTGCGTCAGGCTGCCGAGGAGTCGCTCAATCGCCTGGTCTATCGCCCGCCGTATCCGTTGCGCATTCGGATGCTTGGTGCCTTTACTGTCTGGCGTGGCGACCACGAGATCCGTGATCGCGAGTGGCGCAGTAGTAAAGCCCGTCAACTGCTTCAACTGTTGCTCACCGAACGCGGACGCGCCCTTCCGCGCGAACGGGTGGTCGAGGCGCTCTGGCCCAATATGGAGATCGAGGCGGCAACCAATAATTTGCGAGTCACGATCAATCGGTTGAGCAAAGCGCTTGAACCAGATCGTCCCGAAGGAGCGCCGTCCGCTTACCTGATCCAGCAGGGTGAGACATATGCGTTCAATACCGCCAGCGACCATCACATCGATGTAGTTGAGTTTGCTGATGCGGTTGCCGAGGGAAGACGCGCTGATCAGCGCGGTCAACGTACCGCGGTAATTGCCGCCTATCGACGCGCCGTTCAGTTGTATGGCGGTCCGTATTTGCCCGACAATATGTACGAGGACTGGACGGTCGTCGAACGTGAACGCCTGGCGTTAATGTTCGTCGAGAGTGCGCTCCGCCTGGGAACGCTGCTCCTAGAAGAAGGCGCTGTTCACGAAGCAATTGGTTTGGCGTGGCGGGTAGTCGAGATTGATCAGACTCAGGAAGAGGCGTACCGTTTGTTGATGCGCGCCTATGCTGCGCTTGGCGAACGAAGCACAGCGTTGCGCCTGTATGCACGCTGTGTCGATGTGTTGCAGAATGAACTGGGGATCGCTCCGCTGCCTGAAACGACCGCACTGTACCACACGTTACGCGATTTGCGCTAAACTGCGCTGAAACAGGCTTCTTTCCGCTGGCACCCGATTGTCCGTGGAAGTCATTCGGGCTGAGATAGCGCTTGCACGCTCGATCATGGAAACGGCGGCGGCAGGTCGTATAGCGTGGTGTTGCGCTCTTTTGATTGCGCGCATCGGTAGCGAATAAAGGTCAGCGCCTCTTGCAGGGTGCGAAACACCTGTTCATCGCCACTCGCCACATGCTGAACACGTCCGTGCCATTGTTCAGGATCCTGCGTTTCGTCTTCCAGAACCAGACGGAGCAGAAATGCCTCTGTGCGTCGCTGACTCATCCCTGTGTCCTCCTCAGCGCGTCGTCCCTGATGCGACGATGCAGAGCATCAGGTTGATAAGGGTGAGTCTAGCGGGATCTCGTTAATGTTTTATTACCGTCGCGTAATGCTAGTGACCACATTCATCAGGTAGGTGACGCTGATGGTATCGCCAGGTCGCGGATCGGCATAGGCATCCTCCACCCCGATCCGTGCGCGACGCAGTTGATCGGGCGTGTCCGTGTGGCTGAAAATGATGTCGTAGAAGCGGGTTCCATGAATGTCAATAAGGTTCACCTGGTGCAGAACGGCATCTTTCTTGCCGGACATGATCATGTCCGTCGTCCTTTCCACTTATTCGGGCCAGCTGCCAACTCCCTCACGCTCCACATGATAGCCGCAGTCGAGGAGATGTTGCACAACTTGTTGCCCATGTTGTTCATCGCGCACTTCGAGCACTAGTTCGATGCCGACGCGGTCAAGTGGCGCCAGCCAGACGGCGCGGCGATGAAAAATATCGATAACATTTGCGCCCGACTCGGCGACGCGCGTCAGCAGCGGTGCCAGATTGCCGGGGCGATCTTCAAGGGTCGATTTGAGGAGCAGGTACCGTCCCTGACGCACGGCTACCTGTTCGAGCACGCGCGTCAGCAGGTTGCTGTCGATATTGCCGCCACACAACGGCACGCAGACCGTTTCGCCGGGACGCGGCGTCACCTGCCCGCTGATCAGCGCCGCCAGACCAGCGGCGCCAGCGCCTTCGACCACCAGATGGTCGTACTGTACGGCATGCGCGATTGCACGCGCAATGGCGTCATCATCGACTGTGACCACGTCATCGACCAGCTGGCGAATGATGGACAGTGTGAGTTCGCCGGGGCGCTTGACGGCAATACCATCGGCGATGGTGTGCACCTGGGCGACGGCGACGGGATGACCGGCAGCGAGTGATCGCGGCACTGGCGCGCAGCCTGCTGCCTGGACGCCGACGATCCGTGCGTGCGGTAATAGCGCCTTGACTGCCAATGCAATGCCACTGATCAATCCTCCACCGCCAATCGGCACAATCACCAGACCGAGATCGGGCAGCGATTCAGCAATTTCCAGCCCCAGCGTCCCCTGGCCAGCAATCACGTCTTCGTGGTCGAACGCTGGCACGTAGACCATGTCGCGTTCCGCTTCCAGGTGGCGCGCATACTGCTGCGCATCATCGAACGTTGCGCCATGCAGGATGACCTCTGCGCCGAGACGCTGAGTTGCCATAATCTTCGTCAACGGTGCGCGTTCGGGCATCACAATCGTCGCAGGTAACCCTATCAGGCGTGCCGCTAGCGCGACGCCCTGCGCGTGATTTCCTGCTGATGGCGCAACGACTCCACGTTTGCGTGCTTCCGGGGGCAGGCGGCGTATCATAGTATATGCGCCGCGGATCTTGAACGAGCCGCTCCGTTGGGTGCATTCGGCTTTGAGCCAGACGGATGCGTTAAGTTCCTGCGAGAGGCGTTCGTCCAGGAGAAGCGGTGTGTCGATGATAATGCCGCGCAACAGCATGCGGGCAGTGCGAATGTCGTCAATGGTAATCGGCATAGCTGCGTAACCCTCACGTTCGTCATTGAACGGCGGTCGTCGTCCGGCTATTCTGCATTCTTTTCCAGTTGCTCGCGCATATCGGCAGCGCAGGCTGCAAGGACCTGGAAGCGCAGCGCGAGATGTTTATCGCCCAGGTCGCGCACTGCCGCCATCAGGAACCCTGCAACATCCTGATCGCGCTTCAACGCCAGCCGATCACCGGCGAGGTGATGCTCGGCGATCCGGCGTTCCAGATACTCCAGGACCTGTTCAATGGTTACCATAGGTTCCCCCTCTGCTTGCGCCGCATTGTAACACAATCAAGCATCGCCATTGTGTTCGCGCTGCAAAATGGCGGTCAACGTTGCGTACAGCGGGCTGGCGCGCAACTGAATATCGGTCGCTTTGCCGTGGTACACCAGATTGGCAAGTTCACGCCCCTGACGTGCCAGACTGGTACGTCCCTGAACACTATCCCGAAACGCTGTATGACGGAGCAGCAGTGACGCCTCATTCCGTGGATGCAACCGACCGGCATACAGGTGGTGGGGCGCACGTACTGGAAGATTAAGCGCATCGCATCGCTCCAGCAATGTCCGATCACGTTCATTGCGGTAGGTCAGGTCAGGGAGGGCGCGACCGCGATAGAGATCGCGATAGTACGCTGGTGGATAGCGACCGATGCGTGCAAGCATATCGTTGATCCGCCCGCGATGACGTTCGTCCGGGATCAGGAGATAATCCCAGACGACAAAATCAGCACCAGCTTCGGCGATAGCACCAAGCGTTGCATTGATGATCAGGTCCGTATCGTTGACATATGGCAGGATGGGTATCATTGCCACGCCGACAGGAATACCTGCGCGTTTAAGCGTGGCAATCGCGTCCAGGCGCAGTGCTGGCGCAGGGGCATGGTCTTCGAGTTTCTCCGCGAGATGCGGGTCAATCGTGAGCAGGGTGAACATTACGATTGCCAGGCTGGCAGCATGGATGCGCTCCAGCAGCGTCAGATCCTCGATGACCATCGGGCTTTTAGTGAGGATCAGGAGCGGTTGACCACACTCTGCGAAGACATTCAGCGTCTGGCGCGTTAGACGGTAGGTGAGTTCAGCGGGTTGATAAGGATCGCTCAGAGCAGTGATTCCAATCAGATCGCCACGGCTCACACCCTCGAGTTCCTGCCGAACCCGTTCTGGCAGGTCAATGGGGACGCGCACCATCTCATTTAACGGACGTTGCTGAACTGCCCACCCGTCACAGTATGGGCAACCGAACTCGCACCCGGTGTAGATCGCCATGGTGTACGATGACAAAAAATACTCGTTAATCATCGGGCGTCGTGGACCGATGGCAGCGCCGGAAAGATAATCCTCAATATAGTACGCCATATGACGTCTGCTATTCAGCGAGCACTGCGATCAACTCATCGTGGATGCGACCGTTCGACGCCACCAGTCGGTCGTTCCACGGGTTCCAGGGTTGGCCATGCCAGTCGGACACGCGACCACCTGCTTCGAGCACGAGCAACGCACCAGCGGCGGTATCCCACGGTTTCAGGCGTAATTCCCAGTGCGCATCAAGCCGACCCGATGCCACATACGCCAGGTCGAGCGCGGCGGAACCGGCGCGGCGCACTCCCTGCGTGCGTGCCTGTATTCGGGTGAACTGGCGAGCATTGTTGTCTGTTGTCGTTGCGAAATCGTAGGGAAAACCGGTCGATACTAGCGAAGCAGCGAGGGCAGGCGTATCCGAAACATGCAACCGCTGATCATTGCGCCACGCCCCTGCGCCGCGTTCCGCGAAGAACAGTTCATCCCGTAACGGATCGAACACGACGCCAAGGCGCAGTTCGCCATCTTCCATCAGCGCGATCGACACTGCGAAGAATGGAAAGCCATGAGCGTAATTGTTCGTACCATCCAGCGGATCGATTAGCCACAAGAAGGGCGATGTGCGTTCAATGCCGCCGCCTTCTTCAGCAAGAATAGCATGGTTGGGAAACGCATGTCGAATGGCAGAGACAATCAATGCCTCACTCTCCCGATCCACCTCGGTCACGACTTCATATGCGCTTTTCAACTCCAGCGAGCGGTGACGCTCAAGCCCTGCCAGGAGCAGAGCGCCAGCACTGCGGGCGGTTTCGATAGCAAAAGAAAGCATAGGCGTTGTCGAGTAGAATATCAGTATTGCGCGGATGGAACTGTCGTCCCGGAAGCAGCGTCTATTCTATGGCATGGAGATCGTAACTTCCATACGCGCAATGGGAGCGAACACCTTTTCAGGAACAGCTGTCGTTGTCATTGTACCAGGGAGGAACCAATGCGCAAGTTGATCAGATCGCTGGGTTTTGGCGCAGTGCTGGCGCTGGCTGCATGCGGTCCCGCGCCCACGGCAACGCAACCAACAGCGCCGCCGACCAGGGAATCGCCAGCAACGGTCGCTGTGGTTGAAATGCCAACAGCAATTGGCGGTATGCCGTATCCTGCGCCGGGTAGCACGGATCAGTCGCCAGGGCAACCGACAGTCGCACCGATTAGTGGGTATCCAGCGCCAGGGCAACCGACGCTTGAGCCGACAAGTGAGATCAATGAATCAACGATGAAGGCAATGAGTGAGCTGGCGCGTCAAAAACTGGCTGAGGAACTGGAAATCAGCGTGGATCAGATCAAGGTAGTGACCGCTGATCCGACATACTGGAGCGATACCAGTCTGGGTTGTCCACAGCCTGGCATGACGTATCCCCAGGTTATTACGCCAGGGTACCGGGTGACGCTCGTGGTTGGGAGCACTCTCTACACCTACCACACGGATACGAAGCAAACGGTTGTTCGCTGTGAGCTGTAGCCGATGACAAAGTGCGGGGTGGCGCAGACGCAGGTGCGCCGCCCTTCACCCGCTTATGCGGGGTTATCCTGTTCCTCTTCCCCGAACAGACGCAGCCATTCATCAACTTCCGACTGATCCGGCAGTCGCTCCGGCTTGTCGGCGTCTGCCGAAGGTTGACGGGGGGCGGGGGATGTCAGTTGCTGCAAGGTTTGAGCGAAGGTGCGCGAATCGATCACCTTGATACCGCGCGCTACTGCCGCTTGCGCTACCTGGCGATCCGAGGTGACGACTGTCCACTCATGCGGACGCGCAATGGTTGTGATCCGACGGATCAGTTGCGTATCTGCGTCGTGCGGTGACCGCGCAAAAGCGCAGGTGACGCCATACCCGTCGAGGCGTTGCGGGTGACCGTAGACGCCGTGGTCGAACACAACGGTGATGCTTCTTCCGCGTCGTGCTGCAGCGTAGCGTCGCAGCAGCATGACCAGTTGCGCTTCATCGTCAATGTCGGACAGTCGTAGCCCCGGCATCTGCGCAATCAGGTTGTGTCCGTCGATCAGCAGCGGCATGGCAGACCTCGCGAATGGGTTCTGCAACCTGGCTGTCTCCAGTGGCGTCGTAGCATATAAGTATTGAACGATCTGGAGAATAGATTATGGATGAGCAGAACCGTGAGCGTTATACAACGGAACGTCTCCCGTCGTTAAGAGATACCCCTTTGTCGCGTCCGTCTAATGAGACATATGATCGACAAACCGCTTCGCTGCAGCGTCGCAGTGCGTTGCTCGCTGGTCTGGTACTGCTGACGCTTGGAATAGCCTGGCTGCTGCTGCGATTTGCCGGTGATCTAATGCCAGTGACGCCCGGTAGTGCGTCTCTGGTTGATCAGACAGTCGGCGGGCGCCGGATCGAGATCGATGCCAGTAGCGCCGATGTAACCATTATACGCTGGGATCGACCAGAGTTTCGTGTTCAGGCGGAGCGGGCAGGCTGGCCAACCGGTGCTATTGATGTGTCGGTGCGTGTCGATGACGAAACAGTGCACGTGGCGCACCGCACCAATTTCCTGTTCTTCTGCGGCGGGTTGCGCTACCAGATCACGGCGCCCGCCACGGCGGACATTCGCGTTACCACGGCGAGCGGCGATGTGCAGATCGAGGCGATTGACGGCGATGTGACAATTGAAACAACCAGCGGCGATGTGCGTCTCGATGCCATTGGCGGGGCGTTGGCGGTCAAAACCGTCAGCGGCGATGTAACCCTGCGCAAGGGGCAGGTTCCGCGCGCCAGAGTCGAGACGACCAGCGGTGACGTGAACCTGAGCGGTGTCAGAGGTCCGCTTGAGGCAACAAGCATTTCCGGCGACATCGGTGTACGCGACGTTGTTTGAGGGTCCGGTCAAGGTGAACACCACCAGCGGGCGGATCACTGGCGCAGGCGCTCTTTCCGTCGATCTGAGCCTGTCTAGTGTGTCAGGCGATGTGCGGCTGAACCTTCCGGCTGACACCGGCTTCCGGTTATCCATTCAGACAATCAGCGGCGATATTGATGCGCCGGGGTTGCGTGGCAGCAAGAGATGGAGCGAATGGAACGCTACCCTTGGTGATGGTGCGCATATAGTGAATATAACGACCAGCAGTGGGGACGTGCGTATCAGGCAGGAGGGATAACGTACGTCGGGACGAAGTGTTCGTCATCGTGGGGCGACCGAAATGATAAGTTTCAAGAATTGGCGCAGTTCTCACAAAGTTTGAACCTATTGCCCAAGGTTGAACTCTCAACAGACGACCGCGATGAACCTCGCGCTTCCCGCGCAGCGACCAAAATGCATGTCGGTCTATGAGGGAAGTGCGCCGACATGCATTTCAGTCGCGAACCGTCAGGGTTCGGCGTGCGCTGTCGCAGCGATGATCACCACTTGGCGGCGGGTGCGGTACTGCGTCAGGAACTGCAGTGCCAGTGGCGCGGTGCTCCGTTCCCGGGTTAGACATGGGTCTGTGAGCCACCCGCCGCAGCCGACATTTATGCTAGGCTGTGCCCGTCGTCTAGAGTGTCGGGCACGCCTGGGCGCTGGCAGTCCAGCACAGCACAACTGTACTGCTAAGCATGATGCCTAGTGGCAACAAGAGGATAGAGAGCAGGCGAGTGAGGAGAAAGATCATCAGGATGCCCTATCTCCCCCTATGGGAGAAGTAGAGGGGGGACGAGGGGAAAAACACCCCCTCTCCCTACATCCCCGCGTTTGCCAGCGCCTCACGCACCAGATCGGGCGTGATCTCCTTCAGCGCACGTTCGCGCGCAAGCGTCTCGACATGCATCTGCATCTGGCGGCTCGCGGAGATGCGCGGAATATAGGGGAGTTTCTCCAGTGCTTCGTCAAGCACTGCTTTCGCTTCAAGCGACCAGGGCAGGTTCCCCGGCGCCGACTCAATCTTTGGCGGGCCGCTGCGCATCATGCTGTACGCCTGATCGACCGGCAAGAAGTTGAACAACGTGTCGTACAACCCGTTGACAATTTCCTGCACCACGTACACTGCCCCGCGGTACCCCATGAACGGCGTCCCGACCGCGCGCCGCACAGTTGGACCGGGAAATGCCGCCATGAAGAAGCGCGCAAATTTCGCTCCCGCTTCGGAGAGGTAGATCTTTTCGTTGATCGAGCCGAAGACAAACGCTGGCGCGCGCCGGTGCAACATCTGCCGGATCTGATCATTGTCTGGGTCATTGGGTCGTCGTGGACGGGCGGACACAAATGCAATCTTCATGCCCAACTCATCCCCCAGGTAGCGCGCCAGACCTTCAGCATACGACCGCCCCGCGACGATGCCGACATCAGTGGTGCCAAACCAGTCCCCCTGCGGTCCGCGCCACAGATCCCATACTGCACGCAGGGTGGTTCGTTTCTCGGCGGCAATGAACGCCTCCGCCTGATCCATTGTGCCGAGCAGCTGCCCCAGTTCGCGCACAAACGAGGTCGTTTCGCGCAAGCCGAAAGGCGCGTAGAGCATCGGTTGACCGAGCATGCTTGCCAGACCGGTGCCGAACTCGCGGTACATGACCACATTCACCTGCGCTGCCGCCAAGCGCGGCGTGTCTGCCAGCGTCGCTTCCATGGGGTAAACTAGATTGATCCGCCCGCCAGCGCCGACGATCAGACGTTTGACTTCTTCTAGGTCCGATGGCGAGTTGAAGCAGCCATAGGTAGGACCAATGATATTGACCGTTCCTGGCGCTGGTTGCACGTCAGCAGCGCGAGGCGCACCAAACTGATCCCACAACCAACGAAGCACCCGGTCGCGCCCGGACCATTCATCTTCCGAGAGCGAATTGCTCCAGTAGAAGCGCGTTCCTTCGCCGAGCGTCGTCACCACCGACGACAGATCGGCGCCGATCATTTCACTCTCGGCAGTCGAGATCACGATCAGTTGTTTGCCGTTGAGCGCACCGCTGGCACGCAGATTCTCATACGTCCAGCGAACCTTGTCGCTGGTGCCCTTTCCGCCGACTTCCTGCTCGGTGATCGTCGCCGGAGTCATGTTCTCGATATGCGGAATCGCATCGGTGTAATCGGGCACAGCAGTCGCCACAAGGTTGAAGCACCCGACCGGCGCATCGGCGATCACGTGGACATCTGGCATGGCGCACATTGTCCACACTGCTGCCCAATACCCGGATGTATCAGAAAGGTCGCGAATCAGTGCAGGGGGCATAGTCGATCACTCCGCAAAAAAGGCAAGCATCTCACGATAGCGGTTGCTGCGCTCCAGCGTCTCTGCCACGAACCCAATGGTCGCTGCCATGCCGCCGCTTAGGAAGAAGGGGCGCGACGCGAGTTGATTGGTGAAATACATCGCCGGAATGCCCCGCTCCTTTGCCGCTGCCGCGAACGGTGTCGTGCCGAGCACAAAGTCGGGCGCATAGCGATCAAGTGCTGCCATATCCTCTTCCAGCGCCTTACGATAGACGACCTCCTGCGTTCCGCGCGCCTTCAACCACAACTCATCAGGCAGTGCCAGCGGGTCGGCGCCGATTGAAGTCGAGACATATGGCACTTCGGCGCCTGCCTCGACCAGCAGACGGGCATATGCCAGTTCGGTGCCCTCATAGCCAGTTACCAGCACCCGTGCTCCCTTGAGAGACTTCGCTGCCAGCACTGCTTCGGCTTTAGCGCGCTCCTCCTGTGCAACCTGATCGACCAGCGCCGGATCGAGATTGAGCAACGCTCCAATCGACTTCAGCCATGCGTAGGTTCCGCTGATGCCAACCGGCGCACCACCTGCCACCGATGCGCCCCATTCGCGGTAGAGACGCGTCACTCCTTTGTAGAACGGGTGCAGCGGCGCCAGTGCCGCAGCGCGACCGGCGCGCCGCAGATCATCTATCGAGCGTCCCGGCAGCGCAACCGTCGCCTCGACCCCCATCCGCCGGAGAACGGCATCTATCGCCAGTTGATCAGCAGGGAACACCTCACCGACCACCACAACGGTACGATCCTCGCGTGGTCCTTCGCGGTCGCCCAATCGGCGCAGCAGCGCTTCCAGCGCCACATCTTTTGCTTCTGGATGCGAATGAATGGCGTAGGCAGGAACCCGCACCAGCACCACTTCTGCATCGCCCACCCTGCGCGGCAGCAATTCCTCTGGCATACCTGCTGTTTCCGCAACGCATAGTGATACGACTGGCACAAGACGGCACCCTGGCTCTCGCGCCGCTGCCTCGATTGCTGCGCGCGTTCCTTCAACAATCTCGCCGGAGTACAACTCAGCGCTTCCCAGCGTCGGCGCCAGGATCGACTTGCGCGCCCCGTAGAAATGGGTAACGAACGTCAAACCGTACAGGCATCCGGTATCGGTCGCCATTACCGGGTGCGACCCTTCGATCCGGCTCAGGATGCGCAACGATCCAAACGCTGGGCACATCGACTGTGGGTGCAGTTTGCACGTGTGCCCCTGCGGCTGCTCAGCGCTCAACGCAATTGGCTCCATGGAACGCACCTTTCAGGTAGCAGATGGGAGAGGTGATAACATTCACAAATATGACGACATACTCTTTACTACATGATCAACGGAAAGATGCATGCCAGCGCATGCCTTTCCGTGAGAACCACAGAACTACGCCACCTGAACGTTTTTATGAATTCCTCCCTCGTCCTGGAAGAGCGGGCGCTTCTAGGTTCTTCGTGTCCTGATTACCAGTTCCGGGCGCTCAGGTTCCGCTTACCGACACTGAACATCCAGCGCCCAATTACCACTTTCTGGTCTTCAGTTCTCAGTTCCGGTTCTTGGTTCTCAGTTCTTGGTTCTTGGTTTACTGCTGCTCCGGCTCATTCGCTTTTGCCGGATCGAGCCGCAGGTAGGTCGATGTCGCCTGCTTGTCGGTGAAGCGCGCCGCAATGATGAAACCGAGAATCACCGCCGCCAGCGGACCGAAGCAGATCAGATACCCCGTCCATTCGGGCCAGGGCGACGGCGCCGCTTGAAGAAGGATCAGGAAATCCATAGCACCTCTCCTTGCCTGTCAGATGATGACCTGGACACAACGAACGACTACCGCGCCAGCACCACGCTGGCATTATGACCCCCAGTCGAGTCCGCTGCAAAAAGGCTATTTCCTCACAGAGCCGCAGAGTTCGCAGGGGAAGACTCTCTTGCTTCGCCGCGCATCAAACTGGGTCGTTGGAGTTCTCTGCGCGCCCGGCGTCTCTGCGGTGCGCTTTCGCAGTGAAGTCGTAGTTTCCTTTCCGTGTGTGCGACGGCATGATCGACCGTCGCATTTCGTCGGGATCGATCCTGAAATTTTCGATCAACTCGACAATGTACCTGAAGTGCTCCCGTGGTACCGCAATAAACATCTCACCCGGCGCCACCCGATTGTGCATCCGTCCGCTGCCGTCGCCAGTTGCGAATACACCGCGCCTGAGGCGTGGCGTTGCAAAGATCGACGCACATGTGGACGGCCCCAGCTCACCGATAGGGAAGGTTCCCTCCCGCACCGACGCCGCACCCGCAATCTGCATGGCGTGCATCGGGTCGGTGATACAGACCAGCAGATCGACTGGCACGCCGTCCGGCACATTGTCAAGCGGCGTAGTGGCCAGTGCAGCAATCGAACCGGTAGGCAGCACGGAACTCTGTGCTTTGTTGCGCCGTGCACCTTCTTCGGTAAAAACCCCTGTGCCATCGTCAGATACTGCCCCTCGGTGATCAGACGCCCAGCGTCTGGCAGCCAGCCAAGGTGATACTGCCCAACCCAGCAGTCGTGGTGGTGCGCATCGACATACACCCGTCGCCCTGCCTCCGCTTCGCGGATTATCGCGCACGCCACAACATTCGCTGGCTCATAGCCTGGAGGCGGTCGATCTTCGCAGTACGTCACCGCTACCGGTCGCCGCTTGACTTTCATCCGCTCGACCAGCAGCGTATGCAGGTATTTAAGATCGACGGCGGTTTGTTCCGCTGGCATACAGCCTTTCCACACTCTTGCCAATCGATCGCTGTCAGCGAATAAACGAATGCCTCAGCGCCTAAAACATTCCCGCCTCCAACCCCCACGCCTCACTACCGATATGTCGGCGCATCGGCGTACCGCAGATCGACAAAACTAAATGCCTGCCCTGATCGACGCAATGCTGACAGGAACGCAACTTTGTGTTCAAGATCGTTCGGCTCGCCCAGTCGAATCTCAATCGAGCCGGAGGTAACGGTGATACCATCACGATCACTGCGCACCATATCGGTCACGTACATGCCGATCGCCTCGATCATCTGTTGTACCTTGCGCTGTACCGGATCGGTCACCTGCACCTGTGGGATGACCGGTTTAAGCGACAGGATCGGCACTGTAAAGGTTGGCGCCTTGTCGCCAAACAGGTCCTGCTCGCACGCTGCAACCGGTCGACCGGGCGGTTCTTCAGCGCCAAACACGCGCAGGAACTCCTCATAACTCAGCGGCGTATAGTTTTCGACCGGCTGCAATTCCTGGCGCGCGATACGCCCTGCCAGGTCGCCAAAAATCTCATTGAACTGCGCATCTTCGAGCGCTAGACGGCAGGCATCGGCAAGCTCACGCACTTTCCGGCTCAACGGCACTCGCGTCAGGATCGGTAATCCAATGGCTTCTGCATACCGGTCAGCGGTATCGCTGCCGTCGTCACGGTTCACCACCAATCCGAGAATCTGGGTTGTGCCGCCCATCGAGCGGAAGTACTGCGCTGCGCGCGCGATATTGTTCGCCGCATAGAGTGATTGCCGGTCGTGCCCGACGAGGATGATCACCTGCTCTGCCAGCGAGCGCGCAAGCGGCGTAGCGAACCCGCCGCATACTACATCGCCGAGGAAATCCATAACGATGAAATCAAGGTTCCAGCGGCTCATCCCCAGGCCTTCCAGCACCTTGAAGCCAGTCGAAATCCCCTGCCCGCCGCATCCGCGCCCGACTTCGGGACCGCCGAGTTCACACCCGAAGATGACAACGCCAGGGCGCAGTTCATTGCGGAAGATCACATCGCTAATCGACAATTGATCCTCTTTTCCCGCCTCCTTGAACAGACGCCACTGATCGCCAAGCGTCGGCAACGAGTGCCCGCCAAAGATTGTGTTGCACGAGTCATGCTTCGGGTCGCAGCCGAGTTGCAGCACGCGATAGCCATCGAAAGCCAGGCGCGCCGTCAGGTTGGAGGTGAAGAAACTCTTCCCCATCCCACCCTTGCCATAGATTGCGATCATACGTGGCGCCATCGTGTCCTCCTAATTCAGATACCCCCAACGCCTAACGCTCAACCTTGTTCAAACGTTCAATGCTCAACCTTCAACCCCCAACATCCCACTCAATCACCAGTTTCAGACACTCCGGGTCATTTAAGGCAGTCGCATACGCTTCCTCAAAGCGGTCAATCGGCAGGCGATGCGTGATCAACCCGGTTGCATCGAGCACCCCTGCCGCAAGCATAGCACGGGTGCGTTGCAGATCGCCCTCGCCCCACTCCTTCGCGGTGAGCAACCGCGCCTGTTTGAGGAACAGCGGCATGTACGGTAGATGCAATTCGTCATAGTACCCAAGCAGGACAATCATGCCATCGTTCGCCAGCAGCGACAGCGCATCGCTCAACGCTGCCATCGACCCGGTCGCCTCGATGATCGTATCGACCGGTTGTTGCACCGCTGCAATGAGCGAGTTGGTTGCCACATTAACGCGCAGGTCCGCCACGCTGCGTTCCAGACGGCTCGCAACCCGATCACTGACCGCAACCCAGGCGCCCTGCGCCCGCGCAATCCGTGCCGCAAACTGTCCGACCGGACCCTGCCCCAGCACCAGCACTCGCCGACCGGTCAGATTCTGACTCGCACCGGCTATCAGATCGACGCCGTGGAGTGCAGTCGCTGCCAGCGCCAGCAAGACGCCGTGCTCCGGTTGTATTCCGTCGAGCGGAACCACCCGATGATAATCAACCAGTAGGGTCGCCGCCTGCCCGCCCCATGCCGGGTTGACATCACGGAAGCAGCGCGCACCGCCAATGTACACCCAGCGCCCGTCATACTCTGCCGGAACCGCCGCACCACGTGCGACTATTCGACCGACCGTTTCGTACCCCGGCACGACCGGAAACCGTAACATCGGATGTGGCATCCGTCCTGCCAGCAGCATCCGTTCCGTTCCGGCGCTGATCGATGTGAACGCTGTCTGCACCACGACATCACCGGGTCCCGCGTCTATCAGCGCCACATCACGCAACTCAAGACGATGTGGTTCAGGAATAACAATTGCGCGTGTCGTGCTCATAGATCGTCTCATCAACGCGCAACTGCGCCGGATTGCCCGCTGCCACTTCGCATCATTCGCCGCTGCCGACCGGCCTGAATGCCGCGATGGACGAACTGAGCGCAATTGATCAGATAGGTGCAGTACGCCACGAGCATCAGTGTCATGATCGCATCGGGCGACCAGTGCAGCCAGATTGCGAGAAAATACAGGTTGTGCATCACCATCGCCAGCGCATTGCCAGCATCTTCCCAGAAGAACTCCGGCGCCATGAACCAGCGCCCGAAGATCTCTTTCTCCCAGATCATGCCAGTGATCGTGATTGCCCACAACAGCGCGATCTTAATCCATACGCTGACGGTGGCAATCGTATACCCTTCACCCGTCACCAGGTAACGGATCACCAACCCGAAACTGATCAGAAACGCGAGGAACTGAATCGGCGCGAGCACAGCCTGCACTTTCGTCCAGACACTTGCATCGCGGCGGGCCAGCTGTTCCGGCGTATACATCGACATCGCGGTCCCCCAATATGTCAATACATTTTGACTTGTGAGAAGCGTGCGCTTAGATTATAATACATCCACCTCTCAAGAAAACGTCTACAACCACTACACAATTGCTCTCAGTTTGACGCACACCGGTTCGACTTTGAATGCGTCGAACCCGTCGGGCGGTGTGATACGTGCGGTGCAGTTGCACGTCGAACGCATCGTAACATCCAAAAGTGGACAATTGTGCGTACCTAATCACGTTAACAGGACTGACCAGAGCCAGCATACCTCACACAACCAGCAGGAGTGACGCTATGCGCATCAATAATGTTCCCCTTGTGTTTGCAACAACCGCTATCGACCGGAGTTTTGCGCTGTTGCCAAACGTTGCTACGTTCGCCTCCGCCATTGGCAGAAGTCTGCATATTGTGCACGTGCTCGGACAACGCTATCGCAGCTACGCCGAACGGCAGATGGCAGCGGCAATTGAAGCGTTGTCATCGGGCAATAGGTTGGTCTTCGAATTGCACAGAATCGAAAGCAAACAGCGCCGTGCCTTCCTTGAGGAGATTGCCAGCACTACCGGCGGCATTCTGGCAATGTTGCCCACCCGTCACAATTTTATTAGCCGGTTGCTAGCAATGATGAGCGACTACGAAAAGTTTATGATTGAAGGTCCACTACCAATTCTCGCTCTTCCGCGCAATGGCGCACTCCCGACTTCAATCAAACGTATTCTCTTTCCGCTCGACCTTTCACCGCGCTCCGACGACCCGCTCGACCAGGCTGCCGATTTCGCAAAGTCGGTTGGCGCCGAACTGCACCTGATCTATGCCTTCGGCAACGACCGGCTGCTTCCTTCTGAAATGGACATGGCCGCACGCATGGCAGCACGTTCACCACGCGAACTGTATCAGATCGATAAAAATCGCATTAACGCGCTTGCCGAACGCGCCCGGTCGCATGGCGTTCCGGTGGTTGTCTCCACAACCGAAGGGCGTGCGCATACCGCAATCCTGAACTACTGCAACGCCGAAAAGATCGATCTGGCCATTATGGCGACCCACGGTCCGCGCACCAGCGAAGACATCTGGCATGGCACCACCACAGCGCGGGTTATCAAACACGCCACTATCCCTGTCATTGCAATGCGCTGTTGAGAATGCGCTGCCCATCCTCCCGCAGGTTCGCGAGCCTGCGGGAGGATTGAAGCCGCCAGACCCACATGTTTACTGGCAGGACATCGAGCCAGAGTGCGACGCACGCCATCGCTGATTGAGCCGCGAGCAACATCGCACCAACACCCGCACTCGTGTCCAAACCATACTCCAGCGCATCGGCAGCGAGCCACACACACGCCGCTGTTAGAGCAGTGACGCTGAGCGGAAAGATTGCGCTCAACGCCTGCGCTGGCGGCAATCCGACCGCAAACCAGGGTGGCCAGATTAGAGGACCGCCATCACGCGCATGAGTGGCGGCATACGCCGTCAGGCGCATGCTGAGATGTCCCCACCAGGCGAGGAAGAATGCCCAAACCCCCCACTGATTGGCGCCATTCCACGTCAGTGCAACGATCCCGGCAGCGGGGAAGACCCACATGACTTCCTGCCACAGCGCACTCCGGCGCGCGAACCCCAGGCGACGCATCCCCGGTCCGGCATACATGCGACACCCGATCTCCTGCCACACCCACACGATCATGGCACAGAGATGAGCCACATACACCCCCCGCAGCGACCGGTCATTGCAGGTCAGCGCCAGGACGACAAGCGCCCCGACCACCGCAACCGTCGCCAGTCCATACAACCACGAAAACGCCTCAGATGACAGACGATCGGCGAGTGTAGGCAGAACTATTGCTGCGCTCAGAACCAGAACCGCATAGAGCAATGGCGCAAGGGGGAGTGGCATATGCTTCATCTCTGCCGATTGTGAAGAACGAAACCTCAAGCGACAGCCGGTTGATCGGTCCGACGGCGCGGCAGATAGTGACGCACCTGAGCAGCGATAATATCCGCCGTCATCCGCAACTGCGCCAGCCACGGCACCGGTGCCATTGTCTTGTGCATATACGACTCAAATGTCAGCCGTTGCACATCTAGATTACGGCACATGTCGGTGAACACTTCCATCTGCCGTGCACTGCCATACCCCCACTTCTGCAAGAAGACGAGGAAGCGATACATCGTGCCGTAGGTCTTCCACCATCGACGCTCATAGCGCCGTAGCGCGGCGAGCGATGTGTCTGGCAGACTGTCGATCAGCGTCTCAGCCGCCATTTTGCCGCTCTTCATCGCCCAATAGATGCCTTCACCGGAGGTGTGCACCACTAGACCAGCCGCATCACCAATAAGCATCACGCGCTCAAACGCCATATGTTTGCGCGGTTCCATCGGCAGTGCATGCGCCTCTTCGAGAATGATCTCACCCCCTTCCAGATCTTTGCGGATACGGTGCTTCAGATTCGCAAGAAATTCACGCGCGCGCTTGCTGTGGGCAGGTCCCGTTCCAATGCCGACAGCTACGTGATCGCTCTTGGGAAACGCCCACGCGTACAGGTCGGGGCTGACCTCAGGACCCAGATACAGATCAGCGGTATCCTCCCAGCGCGCCATCTTGCTTGCTGGGAGACGAATGCGCTGCTGAATAGCGATACAGCGCGGCAGATTGGGCAAACCCAGAAGTTTCGCCGTGGTCGAATACGCCCCATCGGCGCCAATCACTGCCGTAACGCGCAACTGTTGACGGGTGCCACTGGACCGTTCACGATAGGTTGCAGTCACACCCTCCTTATCGAATGCGAGATCGACCAGTTGACCTTCGATCAACGTCGCACCTCGCTGAACAGCGCGCTGACGGATGTAGCGGTCGAATTCCTCGCGGCAGCACATAGCGATATAGTCCTGATCGCTGCGATTGACGCCAGCAACTTCGATTTCGACGACCCGTTCGCTCGGAGAATGCACCAGGGCGTGGTGCACCTTGCGCGAGATCAGCGTTTCCGGCAGGTCAAACTCGGTGAACGCCACTGGCGGCACTGCACCGCCGCAGGGTTTGACATACGACGTGTCGCGCTCAAGCATCACGACCGGCACACCCGCGCGTGCCAGCGTATCGGCAGCCGTCGAGCCGCCAACCGATGCACCTACCACGAGGACTGGATCCATGCATCTCTCCGTTTCTAGCGTCTCACGTCGATAAGAGTAACCTCATCGCAAATAACGTGTACCGCAGAGACATCGGGAACACAAAGTTTTCCATTCCATTGCTTGCTACGTCCGCTACGCTGCTGCGGTAAAACAACCTTGTTGCAGAAGAGTCTTTCTTCAGAATGAACGTCGAGCAATAACGCGATACTACCATTTCCTGCGTTGTCATCCTCTCAACCCGATCGCCGCTGCCATCATCCCCCACACAAACATTGCGATACCGCTGGCATTGTAGAAAATAGCGCGTTTACGCGGATCGGCGATCGTAAAGAACTTCCACTGCGTCGGAATCTGCATCAGCACTAGTGCTCCAATAATGCTGGCGATGATCCAGTTGCGGATGTGGAGAAAATACATCACCACTAGAATCTGGGCGACATTGATCGTCACGAATGCAGTCCAGGCTGCCGCGATCTCGCCGTACAGCACCGGGATGGAGCGAATGCCGCTAATGCGGTCGCCCTCGATGCTCTTGAAATCATTGATCGTCATGATACCGTGGGCGCCAAGTGAAAAGAGCGCTGCCATCAGCACGCTGCCGAACGTCAATGGCGCAAACGCCAGATGACCGGCAATCCACGGCAACCCCTCGTAGGAAACAGCGACGATCGCATTCCCGATCCAGCCATTGCGCTTTGCGCGGATCGGACCCGCACTATAGATCACCGCAAGTACCATGCCGATTGCCGTCATCAGGGCGACGTACTGTCCGAGAAACAGTGCAATGCCCAGACCAAGCACGACCAGTACACCAACGGTAATAAATACCTGCCTTGTCGATACCAGACCCGACGGAATCAGGCGCTGCGGCTCGTTGATTGCGTCCACGTCGCGATCGCAGTAATCATTGACGACCTGCGCCATCCCGCAGAGGATCGGACCAGCAAGCAGTGTTCCCAGTGCGATACGTCCTACATCGGTGACCGTCCACTGGCTGGCGCCGCTGGCGATAGAACCGCACAGAAACGCCCATGACGGCGCAAACCATGTCACCGGTTTCATTAGCTCAACAGAGCGCCGCAGAATCAACATCGGGCTGGGCGAAGCCCGAGATGACGCGGTCGAAGCGGTTGATTCCGGCATTAGCTCACTCTCCTGCGAGTCAAAAGAAGAAAGTCGCCACGGCAGGTGCACAATCATTCATTGTGACAAACAAGAAATGCTGTGTGATGCGCAATGACGTTCACACATCACACAGCACGCATCACACCCTCGTGGCGCCAGGGCTACGGTGTACTTGAAAGCACCGCTGGCACCTGGCCCGGCCTGGCTGCACCCGGTGGAATGCGGGCACCCTGATGGCACAGCCAGCACGAAGGACTCTTTCCAGCCATGATGCCATCGGCAATCCGCCCGCCTGGCGCAACATATGTTTCCTGAATATGCTTCGACATCTGGAGCATAATGATGGAATGGTTCTTCTGCTCAACCTCGTAGCTCGGGAAGTAGCGCGAATTGTGGCAGAAGGTGCATCCCTGCCCCAGACTGACGTTCATGTGATACATGGCGAACTGGTTCTGCTCTACCTCCGCGTTCGACACATCCTTCCGCCCGGTGACGACCAGACCGCCGGGGTAGTCCAGATCAAGCGGCAGGCGCCAGTCGTTCGGCAGCGTGTTCATAATCTCGATTGGATACGGCTCCAGACCCGCCGCCTTCCCGTTGTGGCAGGTTGCGCAGGTGATCTGATAGTTACCGACCGATGCTGGCAGTTTGGCAGTATAGTTCTGGTTCAGATCGGCGGACATCAGCATCATCTTGCGCGCTATCACCTTCTTTGCCGCGTTCGGATACCCCTCCTGCTGGGCGAAGTTGGCGATATTGTGGCAGTAGCTGCAATCGACCTTCAAGCCACCGGAAACATGCGCCACCATGTATGCCGAGATTTGCGCCGTCGTCATTCCTTTCAGCACCTGCACTGCCTGTGGCTGCGGATTCGCCTGAATATAGGCATTCATTGCCGCGAGCGACTCAGCCTTAATATAATCCGTGGGCTCCTGGGTGTAATTGACGTAGATTGGGTTCTGCAACGGCGGCGCAGGCGCCGGAATGACCGTGTAGAAGATCCACCAGAAAATCACGACACTTGCCACGGCCATAACGACCGAAATGAGTCCGGCCACAATGTAGAACCTGCCGCGGACGGTATTCGTGATTTCCGGAAAGAGCGTTGGAGGCTGCTGGATCATCGCTTCTATTCCTCTCTAGCAGTGCTGCGGACGAGACATAACGCTGGCCCAACTGAGTGGGCGGGCGAATGGATGATCATTCGCCCGCGCTACACGCTTACTGGAAGATAAACTGCTGCCACCAGTACTCAAGTGGTGGCATGGGTGCCACTATCTTGATCGACTCACCCCATGTATACCAGTCGGTTATGACCGTACCGCTCAGGAATAGACCTATCGCGCCAGTAATTGCGGTCAACGCCGCGAACCACCATGCCCAGATGTGGATGTTGTACGAGTTGGCGTTCCAGCCCATCACCCAGCGCCAGAAGAGCTGGGCACGCTGCGTGCCGGGACCTTCCGCCATCATCTCGGTGAACTCCATCTCCGACTTCCACTTCGAGGTCGACACGATCGTCGCCCCGTGCATCGCCAGCAGCAGCGTCGATCCCAGCAGGAAGAAGATCGAGAGCATGTGGAAGGGGTTATAGTAGAAGTTGCCCCAGTGGATGCTCACATAGTTCGTCCAGTCCAGGATCGCGCGGAAGCCGTGGCCCGGTGCGGCGTTCCAGTTGCCGAGCGCGATGGGATGGAACAGGTAAATAACGAAGTAGAGCGACAGTGCCGAAGCAAACCCCCAGGCGAGGTGCGTGCCGAGGCGCGTGGCTTTTGCGCGCGTATACAGCCGCGCCCACCAGGTCAGCACCGAGATATGCAGGAAGAACGTCGCTGCCAGCCATGCGCCACCCTTGTCCCAGGGCACATTCCAGCTCAAGCCGTACTCGGTCGGCGGGGGATAGACCGCCAGGTTCCAGAATTCACGCAGGTAAATGATCGGGTTCCATGCAACCTGACGACCGTAGTCCACCAGGATGATGAACGCACAGGCAAAAAAGCTGATGAACGAGATAACACCCCACAGACCAACGTAGATCGGACCGACCTGACCCTCGCCAAGCAGACGCTGCATCCAGCCAACATGCCCTGGCGGCTTGGCAATCGTGCCTTCCAGTCCGTCACGATACTCCTCGTCATGCAGATCAACCGGCTCCAGCGTCTCACGGGCGCGCCCCAGCACCAGTCCGACACCCATCAACGCCAGACCGGCAGCCAGCACTCCCTGACCGATGCCGTTCCAGATCGGCATCTTGTCCCAGAAGCCCCAGAAAGCGTTCCAGTCCTTTACGAACGTACCAGAGAGGAAGATGCACAGGTTCGAGAACAGCACCGATGCTGTGCCTGTCCAGAACGCAACGCGGTGGATGCCGATCTCGCCGATGCTGTAGCCGAGGATATTGCGCCAGAAGACGTGGATGTTCTGGTCGGTGATATTCCGCCGCGCTTCGCTCAGCACCGCCGAACCGTGCATGTGCAGGAATAGCGTCGAGGCGAAGAGCAGGGTAATGCCGATGGCGTGGAACGGGTTATAGAAGAAGTTGTAGTACTGATATCCAATGTTCGACACCCAGTCAAGGTGATGCGTAATGCCAAGCGGGAAGCCATGTCCCCAGGCGCCCATCGCAATCGGGCGCAAAAACTGCAGGGTAATCCACGATGACACGACCGCGCCGAACGCAATCGGCACCTCCATGCCCATGTCCAGCTTCAGGCAGATGTCGATCTGGCGCAGCAACCAGCCCACAAAGGCAATGGTTGCCGCGATGACAGTCAGGAACCAGAAGAAGCCGGGTTTGGCAGGATCGATATTCAAACCTTGCGATACCGGCGGCGGCTCGATACGCATCGCCAGGATGTTGAACGTTCCCTCGTTGACCACGCCCTCGTACAGGTAGAACGCTACCCCAAGAATAATACCGACAATTGAGATCGCGCCAAACAGACCGACGTAGAAGCGACCGATCCAGAAGTCGAAAGGATCGACTCCAAAGAAGCGCGCCGCAAGCGTCTTACCGGGGCGCTTATAGAACTCCTCGATGATCGAGAACGGAATAACTTCTGCAGATGCTGCCTGCGAGCCTGTGGAGGAAATCGCCTCAGCGGGGAGAGTCTCTCCACTCGGCAGCGGCAGCGCGCGTGGCACAGCGGACATCGTGTGCTCTCGCTTTCTAGCGTATGGATTGGCTTACGCGAAGATAGTTATGTCTCCACAGGCAAAGCCAGCACTTCATACAGTGTAAAGACAGGACAGGGGCTGATGCGCTGCCACGTGCCAGCCCGCTGTCCTCATCTTTACGAGCGCCAGGCAGAATAACGATCCTCAGGGCTTCAGCCAGTTGAACGCTCCCGAGCTGAGCACTACGAAGTGAATAAGCAGCGCCATTACCAGACCGAGCAAGGTGGAGACTACCACTGCTGTCCGGAACTCGAATGGCCGATCTTTCATAATAGTTCCTCCAAAATCTTATCTGATCCAAGGATTCCACGCCCAGCACAGGATATGGGCAATCACTGCGATGATCATGCCGCCATAGATCGTCTTAACGACAATGTCGTGCACCAACCACTCTGCGTTGTTGAAAAGCGGCTTCCACTGATCGGGCACCAGATCGTTCTGTGGTTTGTCGGACATGTGGGTCACCCCCTTTCCTCATCTGCCTGACTCAATAACGCAGTGCTTCATGAACTGCGTGACAATGTTTTTCCCGCGCCAGTTACTGCCTGTCGCCTCCTGTATCTGAGCGTCATTTGTCAAGAGTATGCGCGGGTTTCACCGCGATTATACTCCTGAGAAAGCCAGCGCGTCAATCAAAATCCCTCACACATCTACTATGCAAGGGTTATGCAGACTGTGTGCAAAAGCCTGAGTTATGAATTTGCAACACTGCGTCAGAGTATGTACTACAGCGTTTGACAATCCCTCTGCGTATACTATAATAAAGCCCTACAATCCTAGCCAAAAGGAGGGGAAGCAGCGAGCAACCTTGCTTCACCCTGCTGCCGGAACTGCCACGTTGCAGGGTGAATACGCGGCGCCGACCGTGTGCGTGGCATTCCTCACGGGTTTGCCGCCAGGCAAACCATGTGGTGCGTATGCCGACGCTTGACCGTTCTAGAGATGGAGAACCCCAATGTTGAAGCAGGTCCATCACCTGCTGACGCTGTCAGACGTGCCACGCTACAATATCAAGGCAGTCGTTCAGCAGACACAGGTCAATGTTTCGACACTACGCGCATGGGAGCAACGCTACGGCGTTCCGCGCCCGACTCGCTCTGAACACGGTCATCGGCTCTATTCGCAGCGCGATATCGAGATCATCAAGTGGCTGAAGCAGTGTACTGAGGAAGGACTGGCGATCAGTCAGGCGGTCGCACTGTTGCGCGACATCAGCAACTCAGGTAATGCTACTCCTCATGCACTGCAATCGCAGCCGCCCCCGCCAACACTGGCAGATGCAGGATGGCCCGATCTGCGCACCCAACTGACTGAGGCGCTCCTTAGCACGAACCTGCGCCAGGCGCATTTGCTCGTCAATACTGCAGTAGCCCTCTTCCCTATCGAGACACTGGTGCTCGATCTTTTTTATCCCATGCTGGTCGATATCGGCGAGCGCTGGGCGCAGGGGGATGTGTGCGTGGCAGAGGAGCGAGTGGTGACCAACTTCGTGCGCCAGCGCCTGCTCGGGTTGTTGCAGATCCACGCGCCGTTCGCCGTCGGTCCGCGTCTGATCGCCGGATGTGCGCCGGAAGAACAGCACGAGATTGGGTTGATCATGTTCTCGCTGCTAATGGAACAGCGCGGCTGGGAACTGATCTACCTGGGGCAAACTGTGTCGGCGGAAGGACTTGATGGCTTCCTGATGCGCCTGGCGCCGGCGCTTGTATGCATGTCGGTGTCGATGGCGGAGCATGTGCCCGGTCTGCTCGAAATTGCCCGGATTGTCGAAGGTCGCCGTCGCCATCACCTGGTGTTCGCCTACAGCGGTCAGGTGTTTGATCGCCATCCTGAGCTTCGTGGTCGCATTCCTGGCATCTTTCTTGGCAATGATTTGCGCGAAGCGGTTATTCGTGCGGATGATCTTGGTGGAGAGATCGATCCAGAACGCTGGATGCGACGGTCGAACTTCTTTCGCCACTAATTTTGGAACGCCGGTTTGAAGGTGTTGGGCACGAATGAAACCAGCATACCGATGCGCCAGCAATACTTCCTGGCACATATACAAGAACGGCGCTAGAAAGTGCAAGTATGCGCTCATTGATGACGTGGCTGAGCAGTCGCGGACCGGAAATCGCCCAGGCCCTCGATCAACACCGTGAGGCGATCTGTTCTGCGGTCAATAATCGCCTCATGTCAACGTTCGCAGGATTGCTGGCAAATATCGAATCGCGCCACGGTGGTCAGTATCATCAGGTGACCTTCAGTCGCACACCCCGGCGGCTCCATCAATTGTTGCTTGTGGCGCTCGCGCTTCAGGCACCGTCGGTGCTGCAACGTGAGATTGAGTGGAGCGTTCGCCTGTTACTGCGTCACGGTGTGACGCAGCATCACATTCAGTCCATGGTACGCTGGTACTTCGAAGCGGTGCGACGCGAAGTGGCGCTTGATGAGCACGACCGCGATAACTTGGCGGCGCTCGAAGAAGCGATCCTGGCAACCGTCTACGCGATCGGGGATGAAACCGAACCGTGACTCCCGGATAGATTGCGCTGGGTGACAGAGACGCTCCGGCGTTGCATAGGGATTGTCGATCCAGATAAGTGGAAAGCAGGACGCCTACTGCTGCGCCTGAATCTGCTGTGCCTCTGCCTCAGCGATGAACGAACGCTCGACCGCGCGCCATTCAGGCGTTGTGTCGTCGGCTGTCTCCGCAGGAGTTGCCACCAAGGTGACGCGCACTGCCACATCGAGTTCGCTCGTTGCCTGACCTTTGTACACTCCGCGTGACGGCGGCACATCGGCATAGTCGCGTCCGATAGCCACGCGAATGTGGCGTGAACCGGCGACCAGGTTGTTCGTCGGGTCAAATCCCACCCATCCCATGCCGGGCAGCAGGGCTTCTACCCAGGCATGGGTTGCGTCCGCCTCGGAACGATCACGGTCCTCGGCACGGTGAAAAAGATAGCCGCTGACGTAGCGACACGGAATGCCCAGCATGCGCGCCAGCGCGATCATAATATGCGCGAAATCCTGACAGACTCCGCGTCGGGCACGCAGAGCATCGTCGACCGGCGAGTGCACATGAGTACTGCCGGGCGCGTATTCAAAGGCATGGTAAATGCGCTCGTTGAGCCAGCAGAGGGTTGTCAATGGATCACTGCCACGCTGTACCTTCAATTCCTCCGCAAATGAGCGCAGTAAGTCGCTAGCGTATGCAAAACGGCTGGGCTGGATCATCTCCCAGTGTTCGCCACTGGCGGCAAGTGCGTCGAGGGCAAGCCAGGCATCTCCACCAAGCGGGGTCAGTGGCGGCGGTTCTAGCACTTCCACCAGCGCTTCAGCGATGATTGTCAGCAACTTATGGCGCCCGGGCACATCGAAGTGATGCACCACGTTCCCGAGAACGTCACGATAACTAAACAGCGTCGCGCGCGGTATCGTCGTCATTTGAAAGGTGTGGAGACGCTGGTAACCGTCGCTGCGCGGTTGCATACGCACTTCCATCACGCTTTCGCTGACGGGCGCGCTGTAACGGAACCGGGTCAGATGGCGAATGTGATAGTACATTTGAGAACTAAGAACTGAGAACTAAGAGCCTATCCGAAAAAACTGGTGTACCTCTTCGCCTGTGGCTTGATCGCCTTGCGTGCCGCTAGGTTATTCGGATAGAATCCAAGAACTAAGAACTGAGAACCGGGAACTTTTTGCTTCTATAATCGTTTCGATGACAAATGAGATGCGATACCAACCTGGGTGCGCGGACCCCCGGCCTGCACGATGATGTGAGCGAGAGCAGCATTACGCCTGCGAGCGGACAGGTCGGAACCCATCCCTGCTGTGCGAGCGTAGATGCATAATGTTCCAAACATATTCGGAATAATTCTCAATCCTCATCATTTCGGTTGCTCTCGTACACAAAAGTTCACTTCAGTCTCCTCTTATAGACCGAAATCCATTTCGGTCGCCACGGAGACTGAACTTCATTTCAGTCGCTCTCGTAGACTGAACTTCATGTCGGTCGCCATGTGTGGTACTCGTCTCATCTGTGTCGAAGTACTTCTACTGCAGACGACCGCAGCAGCGAGTGATTCACTCCAAAAAATGTGCTCAGAGTGCGCCTTCGCCCTTCAACGCCTCATCCGCCGGATAACTGATATACGCCCGATAGATCTCATCGTGCACCTGAATGCACATGCGACGAATGGACATTAGAAATGTGTGCATATCGGTCATAATCTCATCTACCTGACCATAATCGAGCACTGCGCGCAGACGACCGGCAAGGCGTTCGACACGTGCAGTGGCGCGGCGGATACTAGAGCGACCAATGGACTGTGCCGCCTCCTGGATCATATCGGCAGCAAAGCGGATCGAACGTGGGAATTCGGCATTCAGCAACAGAAACTCGGCAACGTCCTCAGGACGAATACTGGCAGTGTACACTTTGCAGTACGCCTCGAACGCTGTGCAACTCTTCAACAGGGCGACCCACTCGAAGTAATCGAGCATCTCGGCGTCCGATCCTTCGAGCGGGCAGAAATGAACATCGAGCAACGTTGCGGTCGCCATCGCACGCTCAAGATACCGCCCGATCTGAATGAACCACCATCCCTCGTCATGGCTCAGGGTCGCATCGGTGATGCCCTGAAACAGGTGCACTCCTTCTTTGACCGATCGAAAGAAGAGGTGCGGTTCACCCGACCACATTTCATCCATGGAGGTATGACGAACATGGAGATAGAGGCGGTTGACCTGCTCCCACATTTCGGAACTGATGCGCTCACGCACCTGACGGGCATTGTCGCGCGCTGCTGTGATACACGCAGCAATCGAGTCGCTGTTGGACATATCGAAGGTCAACGCCTGCGTAATCGCGTAGGGGGTGACGCCGGCAGCAGGGGGTTGGCTGTGCAACGCCAGTAGCAGGCGCCGCCAGCGCCGCTCGGCAGCAGTTGGCGTCAGATCGAGTGCACTGTGCAGATGCACATCAAGCAGGCGCGCCGTGTGTTCGGCACGCTCTAGATAGCGCGCCATCCAGAAGAGACTGTCGGCGACCCGGCTGAGCATTGGTGTTTTAGTCATTGAGCACCCAGGTATCTTTGCTTCCGCCACCCTGCGATGAGTTGACGACCAGCGACCCGCGCCGCAACGCCACCCGCGTCAGCCCTCCCGGCACAATGACGATCTTCTCACCGTATAGGATGTAGGGGCGCAGATCAACGTGGCGCGGCTCTACCCGCCCATCAACAAAACAGGCAGCGCGGGAGAGCATGATAGTCGGTTGCGCAATGTAATTGCGCGGCGCTGCAAGGATTCGACGCCGAAACTCCTCACGCTGCTCACGGGTGCTGTGCGGACCGACCAGCATCCCATAGCCGCCCGACTCACCGACCGCCTTGATCACAAGTTTGTCTAGGTTGTCGAGGATATAGCGCCGATCAGCTTCATTGCACGCCAGATACGTCTCGACATTCGGCAGGATGGGATCTTCACCGAGGTAGTAACGAATAATACGTGGCACGTACGCATAGATCGCCTTGTCATCGGCGATGCCAGTGCCAATGGCGTTTGCCAGACCAACATTCCCAGCGCGATAGGCGTTGAACAGCCCGGCCACGCCGAGCGCTGAGTCAGGTCGAAATGCCAGCGGATCGAGAAAATCATCGTCGAGACGGCGGTAAATAACATCAACACGTTGCAACCCCGCCGTGGTGCGCATGTATACCCGGTTATCGTGGACAAGCAGGTCGCGCCCTTCGACCAGTTGCACTCCCATCTGACGTGCCAGGAACGTGTGTTCGAAATATGCTGAATTGTAAATGCCGGGTGTAAGTAGCACAATCGTGGGATCCGGTCGTTGCATCGGATCGAGTGCGCGCAGCGTTTCCAGCAACGCCTGACCGTAATGCTCGATTGGGCGGACATTGTAGCCTTCGAACAGCATCGGGAAGGTGCGCTTCATCACCTGACGATTGACCAGCATATACGACACACCACTGGGCACGCGCAGATTGTCTTCGAGCACTAGAAAACGCCCATCGGCATCGCGCACGAGATCGGTTCCAACAATCGCAATATAGACGTCGCGCGGAACCCGCACGCCCCGCATCTCACGACGGTAGTAGGCACAACTGTAGACAAGTTCGCGCGGAACGACGTTATCGGCAAGGATGCGCCCTTCGTGGTACACATCGCGCAGAAACATGTTCAGCGCCGTGATACGCTGTGTCAGACCGCGCTCGATAACTGACCATTCCGCCGCAGGAATGATCCTCGGGATCAGATCGTAGGGAAAAATTTTCTCTGTGCCGTCGCCATGACCATATACCGCAAACGTGATACCCTGATAGAGAAACGCAGCATCAGCTGCCTGCTGTCGTCGGTATAACTCCTCGGCTGAAAGGTTCGTGAGACGTTCGTACAGGGGGAGGTAATGTGGGCGCGGTTGCCCATCGGCAGTGAACATTTCGTCCCAGGCGATGTCAATATCATATGAGGCAAACATCTTGTGCAGTATAAACAAAAGGCACCCTACAGGGAAGGTGCGAGGGGCCACGCTGCCGGTCACTACATGCCAGAGTTGAGTGGGTATATAGTACGTCTTTGTGCATATTTCGTCAAGCCTTGTCAGCCTGCCTGTTGTTCCACGTTTCACACAGCGTGCTATACTGTTAGGAACAGCAGATCACACTGGCATAAACGGTTCGCCGCCTTTCGGTGGCACGTACTGGATTCGCACCATCGAGTTCGAAGGGCGTAGAATAGCAGCATGGATACGACGCTTGCGCTGGCAGATGCCTATCAGCGCCTGCTGGGTGAACTGAGCCGTCGTCTGGGCGCTGCCCGGGCGGAGCTTTTACTGCGGATCGATCCGCGCCTGCCAGCTCAGATTGTTGCGCAGTGTGAGAATGCCAGCATCCCCGCCGGTGCAGCTCAAACACTGGAAATACCGATCAGCGAAGGCGACATCGAAGTTGGGCGTCTACGGATCGAGTTCGCTCCCACGTCGCCGCTGCCGCAACCATCAGAACTGAGTATGGCGCAGGCGCTGGTCGAACTAGCTACCCTGCTGATCGAGGATCGCCATCAGCACACATGGGGCCTGCAATTGCAAGCCGGACGACGGATGCTCGCAGTGACAGAGGAAGAACTTCAGCGTATTATTCTTGACATCCACGACGGCCCGGTTCAGAAACTGTTCGCTGTCTCGTCCCATCTGGCGCTCGTTCAGGCGCGCCTGGAAGAGTACGGCGACACGGCGCTGCGCCGGGAGATCAAACCAATCATTGAGCGCATGAACGAGTTGATGGAGAGTGCACTGCAGGAGATCCGGGCGACGTTGAGCGGTTTTCGCCTGGCTGAATTTGAGATGCGACCGCTGCAATCTGTTCTACGTGGGCTTGCAATGCAGCACGAGGCATTAACTGGCAATCAGGTGGCGCTGGAGATTGAAAATGAACTGCCGCAAGTGGAACTGCCGGTCAAGATCGCTCTGTATCGTGTGCTGCAGGAGGCGCTGTCGAACAGTTACCGGCATGCTGGCGTTGATCGCCATGAGGTGCGCGTTCGAGCGCACGAGGGCTGGATCGAACTCATTGTTATTGATGAAGGGCGCGGATTCGATCCGCCGCCGCTAGAAGGACCCGGCGCAACCGAACGGCAGGAACATATTGGACTGCGAGGTATGCGTGAGCGCGTCCATCTGGTCGGCGGGCAGTTGCAGGTCCTGAGTCGGCCAGGGCACGGGACGCGCGTGATTGTGCGGGTGCCGGCGAAGGAGGCAGTATGACTGATCTCAATCGTCCGATCCGGGTCGTCCTTGCCGACGACCACGAACTGGTGCTCGAAGGATTGCGCGGTCTGCTGGAACGTGAAAATGATATGACGGTGGTCGCCACCGCAACCGATGGGGAGTCGCTCCTTGCGCTTATCGAAAGCGAACGACCGGATGTGGTTGTCATGGATCTGGCAATGCCCACCCGTGATGGCATGTCGTGCCTGCGCGAGATCCGTCGGCGTGGTATGCCGGTCAAGGTCGTGATCCTGACAGCGTTCGGCGATGGGGGAGCATTGCAGTCGGCATGGGAGATGCAGGCAGATGGATTTGCGCTAAAGACCGATCCGCCCCGCCAGACGATTGCAACGATCCGCAACGTGGCGCATGGGCAAATTGTGTTTCCGCGCGTCGTGCGCCAGGCTGCCGATACGTCGCAGGTGCAGCATACCAGTCTGCTTTCGCGGCTTACGCAACGAGAGCGCGATGTGTTGCGCCTGCTCGCAGAAGGTATGCCAAATGCCCAAATTGCTGAACGACTGGTAGTACAGGAGAGCACAGTGAAATATCATTTGCAGAATATCTTTCAGAAACTGGGGGTTACCAATCGCACGGAGGCTGCACAGGTGTACTACCGCGAAGGTGGGGAGAGATGAACGTTCAACGTTCATCATAAGATGAATGTAGTCCTGACCATAACCTGGTTAACCTTTCACGAAGCGCGGCGGCGACGTATGGTGCTGGCGGCGCTGATCATTGGCGTTTTGTTTGTGGCGTTGTTTGGCATCGGCGTATGGCTGATTGCGCGCGAAATGGAACGGAACGCACCGCTGGCGATCCAGCGTCAGGCGCAGAGTTTCCTGCTGATCGCCGGTCTCTATGTGGTCCACTTTCTGACGATTATGCTGGCGATTTTTGCCTCGGTCGATACAGTTGCTGGCGAAATCTCGACACATACCATCCAGACGCTGGTGACGCGCCCGATCCGCCGCTGGCAGGCGCTGCTTGGCAAGTGGATCGGCTTTGCCCTCATGCTGACCGGGTACCTGGGGTTGTTGAGCCTTGGCGTCATTGCTGCGATGTGGCTGATCGTCGGATACTGGCCCCCCAAAGTTGCAGTCGGACTGCCGTTGCTGGCGCTTGAAGCTCTGACTCTCCTTTCGCTCTCGCTCCTGGGTGGAACGCGCCTTTCGACGCTGACAAATGGCGTGACGCTCTTTTTGCTGTATGGCCTGGCATTCATCGGATCGTGGGTCGAACAGATTGGCGCGCTGCTGCAGTCGAGCGATGCAGTGCGGATCGGTATTATCACCAGTTTGATCCTGCCGGTCGAGGCGCTGTGGCGACGCGTCGCCTATCTGATGCAGCCGCCGCTGGCGAATAATCTCCCCGGACCATTTTCAACCGCTTCCGTCCCCAGTGAGGCGATGGTCATTTACGCCGTGGTGTATGCTGCTGTTGCGCTACTATTGGCAATGCGTTCATTTGGACAACGCGATCTCTAGCTGCATACGCTCTGTCTGACTGCCTGACTATGACGTACTATCGTCATTATGCATACCGCGTATAATATGTGCCAGAGACTCTACCGTTTGTATGAGGAGATCGCGTGTGGCGGTTGTTGTCTTCGGCAGCATCAACATGGATCTGGTAGTGCGCACGCCGCGCCTGCCAGCGCCTGGTGAGACGCTGACCGGTTATACATTCTTTGCAGCGCCTGGCGGCAAAGGCGCAAACCAGGCGGTTGCCTGTGCGCGACTCGGCGCACCAACCCGCATGGTTGGTCGCGTCGGCGATGATCTGTTCGGTGAACAATTGCGCACCAGCCTCCGTTCTTATGGTGTGCAGGATGACGGCGTTCTGACAACGCCCGGCCCATCGGGTGTGGCGCTGATCGCCGTCGACGACACAGCAGAGAATACAATTGTGATCGTTCCGGGCGCCAATGGCGCTGTCAGCAGTGCAGATATTCCACGGCTGGAACAGGCGCTTGATGGCGCCCGCACGCTCCTGCTGCAACTCGAAGTGCCGATTGAAACGGTCGTTGCGGCGGCACGCGCTGCACACACGCGCGGAGTGACGGTGATTCTCGATCCGGCGCCAGCATTGTCGCTGCCTGACGAACTGTATACGCTGGCAGACATCATAACCCCCAACGAACATGAAGCGACGACTCTCACCGGCATCGCTGTTCATGATGATCAGGGAGCAATCGCAGCGGCGCGTGCCTTAATCGCACGTGGCGCCCGCAGAGTGGCGCTCAAACTCGGCGCACGCGGCGCACTGACTGCTGATGCCGAAGGTGAGCAATTTTGGCCCCCGTTTAACGTCACACCGGTCGATACGGTCGCTGCCGGTGATGCATTCAACGGCGGGCTGGCAGTGGCGCTCAGTGAGGGACGTTCCTTCAATGAAGCTATACGCTGGGGACTGGCAGCGGGAGCGCTGTCGGTTACCAGATATGGCGCACAACCATCGATGCCGGAACGGGACGAAGTGCTGACCTTGCTTGCGCAGGAGCATCTGTGACACTCAAAGCGTTAATTTTCGACCGATGGACTGAATCCTTGATACTAGAACGCCGGATTCCGTCGTCCTGAGTGAACAGTACTGTCAGTACGGCGCGGATCTTCGTCCCGAATGATGGATGCACGGGCCTGGCACAACCGATGGATACGGTCCTTGCGGCGAACTTGAATCATTGACGGGCGTTGTCCTTGATCGCAAAGCGTTGCGACGCGAACATCGTGGTATTGCATTATGCGCACAGCAACCGCTTCAATCTGGCATGCGCGAGTTGATTGTCGCTGCCCGTGAACGTGGTATCTGCCTGGCAGTCGCATCAAGCATATCGCGTGAGTGGGTCGAGGGATGGCTCGAGTATCACAGAATACGAGACAGTTTTCATTGCGTGCGCACCTGGAGCAATGGGTTGCGGGTCAAACCTGCTCCTGATCTGTTCCTAAGCGCTGCCGCCTGCCTCAATGTGGCGCCAGAATCCTGTGTCATGCTGAAAGACTCGCAGAACGGCATGCGCGCTGCGGAAGCGGCAGGTGTGCGCTGTGTTGCAGTTCCGGTCGCGCTGATTGACATGCTGCCGTTGCCGCCCTATACCCTGCGCCTGCATTCACTGGCAGACTTGCCACCTGAACAATTGCTCAATCTGCTGGCACGTGAGAACTGAGAACTGAACTGGAAGCATCGTGCGCTCCCGCGAATTGCAATGCCACAACGAACGAAACACAGATGGAGTCTCCTGCAAATTATTTCTCCACAGAGGCGCAGCGTTCACCGAGAGTTGCTCAAAAGCGTCTGCTGAACCGCAACAATGAACCATATATCTGCACACGTTCGAGGGTGAAACACTATGGTACGAGGAATAACCGCTCTTCTCGTCTGTCAACTTGCAGGCGAGATTACCACGCGGGCGCTCAACCTGCCAGCGCCCGGACCGGTGCTCGGAATGCTGCTCCTGTTCGGCATTCTGCTGTGGCGTGGTGCTCCGGACTGGCTCGATCAGGTCGGACAGGGGTTGCTGCGCCTGTTGCCGCTCTTCTTTGTGCCAGCCGGGGTCG
Source organism: Roseiflexus sp. (assembly GCA_017743475.1). Taxonomy (GTDB): domain Bacteria; phylum Chloroflexota; class Chloroflexia; order Chloroflexales; family Roseiflexaceae; genus Roseiflexus. Next base: position 36,858 of record JAGHYV010000041.1, read on the forward strand.
GCATCATGAACCACGCCCAACTGATGCAGACCGAATGGCTGGCACTCCTAGCAATCCTGTTGATCAGCACAGTCGTCACTATGATAACAACTGCCGGTGCTCTATTGATCCTCTCGCGATTGGCTGGGATCAGAAAGGAACACGAAGGTGCAACCAAAAGTTACTGACATCTGGGTCTACCTGGCGCAGACCCCGCTCCTCTGGCTGACCGCCACGCTGGTAATCTATTATCTGGCAGATATCGTGTATCAGCGTGTCGAACAGTGGCCCCCGGCGAATCCCGTGCTCATATCTGTTGTGATCCTGATCACTTTTCTCACGCTCACTGGTACGCCGTACCAGCAGTACTTCGATGGAGCGCAATTCGTCCATTTTCTGCTCGGTCCGGCGACGGTGGCACTCGCGTTGCCGCTCTGGCGCTACGCCGGGCGATTGCGCCACATGCTGGCGCCCCTCTGCGGCGCCTTGTTGATTGGGTCGCTTACCTCGATCTTTACGGTCGTCATTCTAGGCCGATTGTTTGGCGTATCTGATATTACCTTACGTTCCCTTATACCCAGGTCGGTCACCACACCCATCGCAATGGGAATCTCGGAGCAGATCGGCGGACTGCCGTCGCTCACTGCTGCGCTGGTGATTATGACCGGAATCATCGGTGCGGTGATTGCGCGTGATCTGTGCAACCACCTGCGGATCGATGATCAGGCAGCGCGTGGTCTGGCAATCGGGGTTGCGTCACACGGGATTGGGACAGCGCGGGCATTCCAGATGAATCCGGAAGCTGGTGCATTCGCAGGGCTGGCAATGGGACTGAATGGCGCACTGACCACGTTGCTGGCGCCGCTGCTGGTGAGACTGCTGGGTTTGTAACGACCGAATTGATCTTCATCCCACCGTGGTATCATGCACTGTCACCTGTACCGGGCTGATCTCCTGTGTTGCAACGTCTCAGGAAATCGATCATGTCCAAAGAAAGCGCCATGATCATCACTGGTGGAAGTTCAGGGATTGGACGCGCGAAGGCGTTAGCGTTTGGACGGCATGGTGCGCAGGTAGTTATCGACAACTGTAACACCAGCACTGGCGAAGGGACGGTCGCCACAATCCGGTCAATAGGGGAACATGCGCTGTTCGTTCTGAACCGATGGAACTCAAACCATGGCAGTGCGCTCCCTGATCGACACAACCATCGCGACGTTTGGACGCCTTGATATTGCATTCAATTTGGTTCGGATCGGTCGCTCTGCTGGCGGATCAGAACGGGTACGAGTTTGATCCTGTTATCGACACAAATGTATGTGGCGTCTCTCCAAGTATGAACTGGCACGGATGCCGAAGCAGGCTCAGGGTATCATCATCTACATCGACGACGAGTGCGCGCAACTTAATGTTCGGTGTGGTACTGTATGCCGCAGCAAAAGCATGCGGTTATCTCCCTAACCCGTTCTGCTGCCTGGAATACGCCGCTTATGGCGTGCGCATCAATGCTGCGGCGCCGGGACGGATTGCAACCGGGATGCTGGCGAAGGCTAGCAGCAGCAACCCGGAACGTTTTGCACGGTTATTTATTCTGATGCGACGTCTCGGCACGTTGGAAGAAGTCGCTGAAGCAGTCCTCTGGCTGGCGTCGCTAGATGCACCATTCTTGACCGGTCAGGTGCTGGGGGTTGATGGCAGATACCTGGCATCATAATACACCATAAGGAGACAGAACAATGCACGTATGCGTCTATTGCGCCTCAAGCGACCATGTACCGGCACTCTACCTGGACTCGGCTCACACCTTTGGCGAGGGGATAGCGCGGCGTGGATGGACGCTGGTCTACGGCGGCGGTAGCATCGGACTGATGGGAGCGGTTGCACGCGCCGTTCATGGCGCTGGCGGTCGGGTGATCGGGGTGATTCCGCAGACGCTGCTCGAACGCGAAGTTGGATACCGTGAGGCAGACGAGCTGATCGTTACTGCCACCCTGCGCGAACGCAAACAGATCATGGACGACCGTGCCGATGCGTTCGCAGCCCTTCCAGGCGGGTTTGGCACGCTCGAGGAGCTGCTTGAGGTCATGACCCTGCGGATGCTTGGCTATCACAACAAACCGATTGTCATTGTCAATATCGGCGGGTATTTCGATCCATTGCTAACCCAATTCGAGTACATCTTTGCTCAGAATTTCGCGCACGAGCGCTATCGTCGGTTATACACTGTGAGAGCCGATAGTGAGGCAGCGCTGACCTACCTGGAACATATGGTCCCTGGCTCGAGTCCCGGACGGTGATATCTAAAAGGTAAACAACTGTGACGCGAATCGTGCCTGACGGTGGACGTCGAGTATGAAGCTGGTTGACACTCGGAGGAAAAATCCAGGTATGGCGACCGCAAGCGCTTTTTGTCGATCCGTTGCTACTGCTGCTTGCGCTTGCCGCCCCGTACCGCTAGTTGTTCTTCCTAACGTATAGTTGCCTGATCCTCACGCCAGCATCATATGGTTGGGTACGATACGTCGGACCACAGCTCCGCCTTGACCATCGCCTGAGCCAGAAGTGGGCGCAGGTAGGCGATATGCTGGAAGAAACATAGCTCATTCACAATTGCGCACACTTACTGGTGATCTGGCTGGAGATCGATAACAGCTTAATTACCTCTAG
>JAGHYV010000140.1 GCA_017743475.1 Roseiflexus sp.
CTCGTCTGTCCGCGTTGCGCAAACAGTTATCCGATTTGGGGTTGGAACGCCAGGCGATTGGTGAACATGAATGGGTCTGGCTCTGGCAGGATAAGCCGCAACGCCACTGGACATTGGAGTGGACGACATGAAAGAAAACATTACGTTTCGCCTTGCACTGGCACGCGGCTTTTTGAACGAGGCTCAACAAGACTTCAGCCTGGGTCAATGGCGCGCCACGGTATCCCACGCCCAATTAACAGTCGAAAACGCGCTGAAAGCCGTGATTGGCGTGTTCTTACCGGTTCCAAAAACGCACGATCCCGCGCGCATATTGCTGGAACTCATTGCCCGCCAGCAGATTCCCCCTCGCTGGCAGAAAGACGTGCAACAGGTAGCCGAAATGGGGGAGCCGCCGGGTCCGCAGCTCCACGTGCAGACGGATTATGGAGACGAATTCGGCGGTCGCCTGCCCGGGCGTTGTTTGGCGAGGAGGAAGCCAGAGAGACCCTGACCAGAGCCGAAACCGTCCTTGCTCGAGTCGAGCAACTCGTTCACGAGGCGACTGATGACAATTGATAAAGTCATCGCAAAAATGCCTCGCACGAACCATGTTCAACGTTCAACGCCCAACGTTCAACGTTCAACGCTCACCGTTACCGCTCCCCAGCACGCCAGCGCACAACGTTCAACCTTCAACGTTCAACGTGCAACGTTCACCGTTCGCCGCTCCTCAGCACGTCAGCGCACAACCTTTAGCAGTTCTCACAAAGGTTGCACCTAATGGACAAGGTTGAACACTCCTGGGAATGGCGCGCCCCACGCGATGACCGAAATAAATTTCGGTCTACACTCCGCTGGAAGCGAGCGCCTCATGCGACACGGCAGGTCCAGACAGGGGTCAACGTATCTGAGAACTGCTATTCAACCTTCAACGCCCAACCTTCAACGTTCAACGCCCAACCTTCAACCTTCACCCTTCACCCTTCACCCCCCGGCTGACTGTGATCAGTCGCTCCAGGCGTGCCAGGGCTGCGCCGCTTTCCAGGCTGTAGCGCGCCTGTTGCAGTCCGTCGCGCAGGTCAGCGGCGCGGTCGGCGGCAACCAGGGCAGCGGCGGCATTCAACAGCGCCGCATCACGTCGCGCGCCCTGATCCTCGCCGGAAAGAATGCCGCGCACGATGGCAACATTGACGGTGACATCGCCGCCGCGCAGCGCTTCACGTGGCGCGGGGGCAAGCCCCAGATCGGCAGCGGTGACTTCGTAGCGCCGCGGCGCGTGACCGGCGCGCACGTCGATCACCAGGTTCGGTCCGCTGAGCGTCAGTTCGTCGAGACCGCCATGCCCGTGGATGACCAGCGCGTGCTGTGTGCCGAGCAGGTGCAGTGCGCGCGCCATCTTTTCCGCCAGCGCCGGGTCGGCGACACCGAGCACCTGGTGGCGCGCATGCGCCGGATTGCTCAGCGGTCCGAGAATGTTGAAGACAGTGCGGATGCCGATCTCGCGGCGCACCGGACCAACGAAGCGCATCGCAGGGTGAAACTTTTGCGCGAACATAAAGCCGATGCCTGCCTGATCCAGACAGCGCGCCACACCGACGGCGTCCAGTTCGATGTTGACCCCCAGCCCTTCGAGAACGTCGGCGGAACCGCAGACGCTCGACATGGCGCGGTTGCCGTGCTTGGCGACAATCGCGCCTGCGCCGGCGGCGATGAAGGCGGCGGTCGTCGAGATATTGAATGTTCCGGCGCCGTCGCCGCCGGTGCCGCACGTGTCGAGCAGCGGCGCGTCGAAGTGAACTGGAATAGCTTTCGCCCGCATCACGCGCGCCATACCTGCGATTTCGGCGTCGGTCTCGCCCTTCAGGTGGAGCGCCGTGAGCAGCGCCGCAACCTGCGCCGGCGTCGCCATGCCGGTCATGATTTCTTCCATCGCTTCGGCGGCCTGGTCTTCGCTGAGATCGTGGCCGCGAACGATCTGAATGATCTGATCACGGATTGGCATCGAGAGACTCCTGTTTCTGTCAGGGTTCGACAAGAAATGTCGGCGGCGCCGGGCTGCCGCCGGTTGATCTGTCCGGTGTTGCAGCAGCGATGCGCGTCAGGCATCCCAGTGCGCGGTCACCGTAGAGGCATGGACTTGAATTGACATAATAAAGATCGAGGCTCAGCCCCTCGTCGTCCGACCAGATCGGGTAGCGTTCTTCCGGTGCCGGTATGCGCTCCTGGAGGATAGACGGCTCTTCGAGTGCGCGTTCGAGCGCTCCTTCCCAGTCGAGCGGCGCTGCTTCCCAACCAAAGATGACCTCTGCGCCGCCATACGCATCGTTCGGTTTGAGCGCCAGGCGTTCGCGGTGGCGACGGGCAAAGTCGAGCAGATCGACCCGTTCCCCCTGGTAGCGGGTGGGTCCCCGACGCACCAGTCGCGTCCACGGTACGTGACGCGCTACCGCCATTGCTGACCCGGCGTCGAGGATGCCGCCTGCCGGTCCTTCATCGTCGGAGAGCAGCCACATGATCAGTCTGGTATGCGCCGGTTTGGTGCGGAAGGGGTTGACGATGCACACCACCCGATCGGCGTAGGCACGGATCAGCGGGTGGTGCAGGTCGTACATGGCAAGGAATTCGTGCTGCAACAGACGACGGTAGACCAGATCGACCGGTCGCCACGATGCCCCGCCGTCTGCCAGGCGCGTTTCGACGTACAATCGCCCGCCCTGGTATTGCAGATCATCGGGGGTGCATACCACGGTCGGGAGACCGTCCGCCTCGAAGCGTTGGTGCAGATGATCGATCTCAGACCATGTCGCCACATCGGGAAAATCGACAATTGCGACGGTCGGCGTGCCCCGCCCGCCCCAGGCGCGGTATGCGTCGAGCAGCGTCTGTTGCAACCCCTGACGCACCGGCAGCGCTGTTGCGTGGAAGGTCTCGCGGAATGCCGCCATGATCCGGGTCTGGTCGAAGAGACCGGCAAGCGCTTCGTCGTAGCCGATCCCGATTGGCGACTCGACATTTGCTTCGGTGAACCAGCACCACGCGCCGTCGGGCGCCAGCAAGCCGTCGAGACGCCCGAAAGCCATGGCGCTGGGGTAGCCGGGGTCGATTGCCAGCAATTCGCGTTCGACCGGCGTGAGACGGTACGGCGCCAGCAGCGCCGGTTCGGTCAGCGCTGCGGCGCTCACTGCGCGAATGGCGCGCCCGACGAGTTCAGCCGCATGCAGCAGTGTGTCGTACTGGGCGCGGGTGATGAAACGCGGGCGCATGACCGGACAGATCGGTTGGTCGCGCTGCGGACCAACCAGCATGCCGCGTTCGCGCGTCCCTGTGCCGAGAACGGCGAATGTGTCGCGCGCCAGCGCCTCATCGAGCAGACTGTAGTAGTGCGCGATGATACCGTCGAGGTCGGTCGTCATCTCAATGTCCTGTCAGAAAGTTGCGCAGCAACTCCTTCCCTGCCTCGGTCATGATCGACTCAGGATGGAATTGCACGCCCTGCACCGGATAATCGCGGTGGCGCAGCCCCATGATCAACCCGTCGTCCGTCCAGGCAGTGATGCTCAGACAGGCAGGCAGGTCGTCGCGGCGCACAATGAGCGAATGGTAGCGCGTCGCCAGGAACGGATTGGGGAGACCGGCGAACACACCCTGACCGTTGTGGTGAATGGCGGAAAGTTTCCCGTGCATCACCTTCGGCGCGCGCACGACAGCGCCGCCATACGCCGCGCCGATTGCCTGGTGCCCCAGACAGACGCCAAGGATGGGAATGGTTGCGCCGAGTTCACGAATGAGGGCAACACTGATGCCAGCCTCGTTCGGGGTGCATGGTCCGGGTGAAATGACGATCTTCTCCGGTGCGAGCGCCGCCACATCACCGACGGTCAGTTCATCGTTGCGCCTGACGATCACCTGCGCTCCTAGTTCGCTCAGGTACTGGTAGAGATTGTAGGTGAAGGAGTCATAGTTGTCGAGGAGGAGTATCATACTTCGCCCTCCGCTATATCGATAGCGCGCAGGAGTGCTGCCGCCTTATTGCAACTTTCCTCGTACTCGGCTGCCGGGTCGCTGTCCGCCACCACCCCGCCGCCGGCCTGCACATAGGCGATCCCGTCCTTGACGACCATGGTGCGCAGCGCGATGCAGGTGTCGAGGTCGCCGTTGAAGCCGACGTAACCGACAGCGCCGGCATAGACGCCGCGCTGCTCACCTTCGAGTTCGGCAATGATCTCCATGGCGCGGATCTTCGGTGCACCGCTGACGGTTCCGGCGGGAAACACCGCTCGCAGCGCGTCGAGCGCCGTCATATCGCTGCGCAGTTTGCCCGTCACGTGGCTCACCAGGTGCATGACGTGGCTGAACTTTTCAACCTCCATAAATGAGGATACACGCACCGTCCCCGGTTCCGACACGCGCCCCAGGTCGTTGCGTCCCAGATCGACGAGCATCAGATGCTCGGCGCGCTCCTTTTCGTCTGCCAGCAATTCCTGCACCAGGCGCGCGTCCTCTTCGGGGTCTTTACCGCGGCGGCGCGTGCCCGCAATCGGATGGGTGGTAACGACTCCTTCCTCGACGCGCACCAGCAATTCCGGCGATGCGCCGACCAGGTCGCCTTCGGGGGTGTGGAGGTAGAACATATACGGCGACGGGTTGATCGTCCGCAGGGCGCGGTAGATGGCGAAGGGATGCACACGCACCGGGCGACTGAAGCGTTGCGATGGCACGACCTGAAAAATGTCGCCAGCTGCGATGTACTCCTTGGCGACCTCGACTCGTCGCATGTACTCATCGCGGGTGACGTTCGATGCGACAGCGACCGGCTCAGGCGCATCGAGGGGCCAGGGATCGTAGTTTGCCACGAAAGAAAACGTATGATCCGGCAGCTCGCGCCCTGATGCTGGCAGCGCCTGATTACGAATCGGCAGCGGTCGTTGCAGTCGCTCGATCACCGCCTCGATCCGCGTCGCGGCGCGTCGGTACGCCCCTTCGAGATCTGGATCGTCCAGATGCACGTGAGTCAGCACCTTGATCTTATGGCGCAGATGGTCGAAGACCAGCAACGTATCAACGAATTGCCACAACCCTTCGGGCATCGCATACCCGCGTTTCTCCGGGCGCGGCAGGCGCTCGAAGGCACAGACCGTCTCATAACTGAAGTACCCAACCGCGCCGCCGACGAAGCGCGGCAGGTCGGGCAGGCGCACTGGACGGTAGGCGCTCAGGTAGGAGTGCAGCACCCGGAGCGGATCGGTGTAGGGCAAGGTCTGCTTGTACCCGCCCTGCACCGCGCTGGCGATCCCCTGATCGAACCGCAGCGTCAGGTATGGTTCCGCGCCGATGAACGAGTAGCGCGCAATATGCTTCCCGCCCTCAACTGACTCAAGCAGAAAACTCCACGGTTCACGCGCCACCTTGAGGAATGCCGACACCGGTGTCTCCAGGTCGGCAAGCACTTCAGCGTAGATCGGGCACAGGTTGCCCTGACCGACCAGTGCGCGCATATCGCTCAGCGATGGGGTCAGTTTCATAGTGTGTCCCTTCTCGGAGTTCAACGTTCAACATTCCAGGTTCAACGTTCCAGGTTCAACGTTCCGGTTCAACGTTCCAGGTTCGACGTTCCAGGTTCAACGTTCCAGGTTCAACGTGCAACGTGCAACGTGCAACGCTTCAACGTGCAACCGTAAACGCGCAAGCCCAACGTGCAACCTTTAACCTTCAACCTTCAACCCCTCAGATAAACTTTAACCCCATTGCTTCTTTCATGCGGTTGAGCGTTTCATCGGCTTCAATGCGCGCACGGGCGGAACCGGCAGCCAGGATCTCCTCAACGATGCGCGGATTGCGTTCGTACTGCGCGCGTCGCTCGCGGATCGGTTCAAGGAACGCATTGATCGCAGCGGCGAGTTTGCGTTTGACCTCGACATCGCCAACTTTCCCCTGACGATAGCGTTCTTTCAGGTCATTTACCTCGTCCACATTTGGATTGAAGGCGTCGTGGTAGATGAAGACCGGGTTCCCTTCGACCCTGCCGGGAACATCGGCGCGCACACGATTCGGATCGGTGTACATCCGACGCACCTTCTCTTCAACCGTTCGAGCGTCGTCGCTCAGGTAGATGGCGTTATCCAGGCTCTTCGACATTTTTGCCTGACCATCGATCCCCACTAGCGTCGGCACATCGCCGATCAGCGTTTCGGGTTCAGGCAGCACCTCGCCGTACAGCATATTGAAGCGGCGTGCAATTTCGCGCGTCACCTCCAGGTGCGACGCCTGATCCTTGCCGACCGGCACCAGATCGGCGCGCACACAGAGGATGTCGGCGGCCATGAGCACCGGATACCCCAGCAACCCATACGACGGCTGTTCGATGTGCAAGTCCTGCATCACCTCTTTCAGCGTCGGCACACGTTGCAGACGCGGCACGGTTGTCAGCATGCCGAAGATCAGCGCAATTTCGCTGATTGCTGGCACCATCGACTGCAAAAAGTAGGTCGATTTCTCCGGGTCGATCCCGACACTCAGATTATCGAGCACCACGTGGCGAATGTTCTCGCCGGTCTGCCGTAACCGCTCAAGTTCGGTGCGGGTGGTGAGCATATGCAGGTCGGCGACTAGGAAGAAACATTCATACTGATCCTGCAACCGCACCCGGTTCGCCAGCGTGCCAACATAGTGCCCCAGGTGCATGCGCCCGGTTGGGCGGTCGCCGGTCAGAATACGTTTTTTGGGTTGATTCATAGCACTCCTCCACACGAGTTATGGTATAGTGTTCATCGAAATTACGTTCATCCGCCCGCGAGTGCTGCACCTGCGGGGGATTCCGTTAGACAAACGTCAGCTCATCATCCATGCCATTGAAACCACTCTCCCGCCGCGCGGCTCTGTCCGCCGCTGCGACGTTTGCCATGCTTGCGATGCTCAGTCCGGCTTTTGCACAGGAAGGCGCGTCGCTTGCTGCCCGCAAACCGGTTGTTGCCCCGCTGCAACCGGTTGAAATCGACGTTCGCATTCCCGGCTACACCGGTCCTGCCGCGATTGTTCTGTTCGACAACCGCAAGCGATTCGCTGGCGTCGCCGAGGGGCATATCGAGAATGGCGTCGGGACATTGATCGCCATTCCACGGGGCGCGTTGGGTGCGCAGTGGGCCGCACTTTTCGCTTCCGGTCAGTTCGTCGTGGCCAATCCGGCGCTCTTCACGCTTGATGCACGCACCGAAATCTGGACCGGGCAGGAACGTTTCGACCGGTTCGTTTCGAATGCTGCTGCCATCTTCACCGCTGCCACCCTGTCGTATACTCTTGGCAATGTTGCCTTTCGCGGCTATCGTTCGCCTGACAGCCCGTTGATCTGGTTGCGCGACCACGTGTATGCACAACGCGGTGCACGCTACTTTGATGCTGATCTCAAAACCACCTTTGATGACTTCCGGCGCTACCAGCAACCCGATGGCAGTCTCCCCGATTTCCTGCCGCGCCCCCCATGGACCGACCGCGCCCTGCGGATCCCGGTCGAAGCCGATGTCGAGTACCTGTATGTTCAGGGCGTCTACGAAGCCTGGCAGGCGACCGGTGATGATGGCTGGATGCGCAGCCACCTGGAACCAATGCGGCGCGCCGTTACGTATTCGTTGCAGCATCCACTGCGCTGGGACGCCGAGCGCGGATTGATCAAGCGCCCGTTCACTATCGACACCTGGGACTTCGAGTACGGTCCCACGACGATTGACCCGAATACCGGTAAGCCAGCGCCGCGCCACTGGATCGACGACAAGACGATCTGGGGCGTCTTTCATGGCGACAACACCGGTATGGCGCAGGCGCTGACCATGCTCGCGCGGATGGAAGAGCGTGTCGGCGATGCGAACCTGGCGCGCGTCTGGCGTGATGTCGCCGCCAGTCTGATGCGCAACCTGAATGCGCTGAGCTGGAATGGGCGTTTCTTCCGTCACCATGTTCCTGCACAACCCTTCGACAT
>JAGHYV010000141.1 GCA_017743475.1 Roseiflexus sp.
CCTCCTCGACCTGCATCGGGAACGCCCCGGCGCGCACCCACGCCAGCATCGTCTCATCGGTCACGCGGTACAGCGCCGCCGCCTCGCGCACCGTCATCCACTCCTCCTGGCGCAGCGTCGCGCGCACCAGCGCACTCAGCGAACTCCAGCGTCGACGGGATCGCATCGGTTGCCTCCGTGAATTCAACAACGTCGCGTGTGTCTGTGACGTCAGCGGTCGCCAGATATGCTCCTGTCGTCTCCTTGATCCCTTCTTCCCTATCGTAAAGGGAGCGCTCCTGGGAGCGGTGAGCAGTGTGCTGCATTTCCGTGTGCGTGCGCCCCCTCATCCCCCCTGCCCCCTGCTCCCACACGGGGAGCAGGGGGAGTCTGGTCGTCCTGCTGCCTGAAACAGAAGATGGCACGCCGGGGCTTCCCCAAAAACCTCCCCCTGTGAGCTTCCCCCAACCCCTTCTCCCACACAGGGAGCAGGGGGAGTCTGGTCGTCCTGCTGCCTGAAACGAAAGATGGCACGCCGGGGCTTGCCAACCAATCTGCCCCTGCAAGGGCGCGCACCTGAGGGTTGCACCGGGTGCGCGGGCGTCCCGCCCGCATGCGCGCCGGAGGCGCGCGCACCGCGCAGGCACGCCGGGGCTCCCCAAAAACCGCCCCCTGCGAAAGCGCGCATCTGAGGGTTGCGCCGGGTGCGCGGGCGTCCCGCCCGCATGCGCGCCGGAGGCGCGCGCACCGCGCAAGGGGAGCGTTCCTGGCAGAGATGCGCGGGCATTCCCATGCGCATTTGCCCCCTCCTCCCTCTTGCCCCTGCTCCCACATGGGGAATGCCCCACGCGGGGCGTGCGCGGTGAGGAGGCGCCGGAAAACGCACACGCTGTGCGGGGTTTCAGCCCAGGCGACGCCACCCGCTGCACTCACCCCTGGCGCGTCCAGCGCGGACACCGCGACGGTCGGCGCGCCGCCGGACGGGGACGACACGGGAGCGGCAATCCAAGCGCGCCGTGGAGCGGCGTCGTCCACCGTCGCCCGGATGGGGACGCCTGTGCCGAGCACACAGCAAGCGGGTATGACCGGCGGAGCGGCGCAGCGGTCGCCGCACGGGTTCGCCCAGGGAAGAACGGTATACGCATATGCGCCTCGTCAAGAATCACCTGCGGACGATTCGAACGCGCCCGCGCACGGCGGTGCGCTGCGGTCGAATCATCCGCAGATCACGGTCATCGAGTCTGCCAGCTCAGGGCGCCGGGCGGCTGCGCCGATCAGGGCGCGCGGTCGCCGTCGACGAGCAGGTGCTGAAGAATGCGGAGCGATTGGCGGAGATGGCGGGTCGGGAAGCGCTCGTAGCTGCACGTTAGATGCCGCTGGAGGCTCTCCAGCCGCTGGCGGGAGACGGGAATGACATCATCGGACGCCGATGCCCCGGCGGGAACCGGCGGATCGCGGCGGTCAGGCGGGACGGAAGCGGCAGAAACGCGGACGTGCGGTTCCATACGACAGGGGCTCCTTTCTGGTGCGACGGGCGCGCCGCGCGGCGCGCCTGCGGGTCCGGTCCTGGATGCGGCGGCGAGCGCCGCGTCCTACGGACGGTAGGATAGCATTAACCCGGACTTAACGAAAGGGGTCATTGTGTCTAACCGTCGCCGGACAAACAGGCGATCCGGGAGTAGGACTAAAGTCATGGGGACGGGCGAGTCTGTGGCGTGCAGGTGAGGAGCGACATGCGCGGGGCGCGTCCGGTGGCGTGCAATGGCGAACAGCGCCCGGCGACTTCCGGGCGCGCTACGCGCCCTGCCGTGAACCGTCGATGGTCGCGTGTCCGCCTGTTTCGGTGGAGGCGACGGATATGGCGTCGTACCCGTTGTTGCTCAACTGGCGAAAGGTCTTCAGCGCTGACGACAGCGCGCTCCCTCATGATGGCGTGTTTCGCCCATACGACCACCCCACAAGAATCGCACAGACACGTCGCTGGTCAGCGCGCCCTCAGCAACGGTTGCTGGTCGTCGGTGGAGACGAAAAGTGTGCTATCGTAAGAGTATGCCAGTAGGTGCGCATCTGGCGCCCGTGAAGTCACCAACGTGTGGCACGGTGAAAAACATCAATACTCCCGTTGATAAGGTTCTTTTGTATGAGCGATGCACTTGCTATAACCACTCCATTGACCTTCAGCGGTCACGAGACCTTTGCCCTGCGGAGCACATGGCTCAAGAAAGCGTTCGATCTTCTGATCGAGACTCCTGATCTCTTCTTTCAGGAGGACGCTTTTGTACGTTTAGGGGTTGGCAAGAACATGGCGCAGTCGATCCGATATTGGGGACGAGTATGCGGCATATTCGAGCGCGCTCCTGATAAATCCAGGCACGGTATCACTGATCTGGGCAGAAAATTGCTCTCTGACGATGGATGGGATCCCTTTCTGACCACGCTGGCAGCGAGCTGGCTCCTACACTGGAACATTGCCGCGCGCCCCGAGGCGGCGTTCACCTGGTATTACACGTTCAATCTGCTGAAAGGCGGCGAATTTACCATCGACGGGTTGGCGCAACAGATCCAGGGATATATCCGCGCACACAACCTGCGCGAACCCTCCGACGTCACACTCAAGCGTGACATTGCATGTATGCTGGACTGCTACCGTCAGCCGGGAAAAAATTATATACTGCAGCAAGGGGAGGATGTATTATTGTGTCCGTTGACCCGACTCGGATTGATTCAAGAGATACCTGGTCAGCGTGGCAGCTACTACCTGGTCTCTGGTGAACAGGAGAGTCTGCCCGATGCTCTGGTTGCCTATGCGATTCTCTCGATGCTCCGGGTTTTGGGTCGGCAGACGATTGCTTTCAGTGATCTGGCGTATGCGCCCCGGTCACCGGGACGTATATTCCGCCTGGAAGAAGATGCATTGCTGCGCCGTCTACAACGATTAGACGAGGTAACCGGCGGACGCGCATACTATACCGACCAGGCAGGGATTCGACAGATAGCCTGGCTCAATGTTAACGAACCCGGTGTGGCAGACGTGCTGCTTGAACAAGCCTTCAGCAACGAGTTATGACGATGGCGCCTGACCCTTCGCAGTCCCTTTCTCTTTCAACTCGCTACATGCGCTCCATCCATCTGGTGCGCGACTATTCTCCCCAGGGTATCGGAGTGCGTGACTATCAAGTCACTCCGCTCGTCTTGCAAACGCTGGAGCGCATCGTTGCCGGATTGCATCCAGACTCCTCGGCACGTGCGTTTTCGATCATTGGGCCGTATGGAGCCGGGAAATCTGCGTTTGGCGTCTTTCTGGCGTATTTTCTGCAAAGAAGTTCGTCAGGACGACAACGCTTGATTGCCGAACACAGTATTGGCGGCGTTCCCGATCAATCATTGTTCGAGGCGCCTCCCCTGCTACCGGTTCTGGTAAGTGGAAACAACGACTCCCTGCGCTCTGCCATCCTGGAAGCGCTTGCCCGTCTGTTTCCGTTGCGTGATCGTCGGCTTAAACTGCCGCGGTTGCTCGGTGATGCATCGCAGGACCCGGACATCGATCCACAGCGCGTCGCCGATCTTTTTCAAGAAACCAGTCTTCTGGTGAATCAGCGCACTCCGTTTCGTGGGTTAGTCCTTATTATCGATGAGCTTGGTCAATTTCTTGACTATGCTGCACGCCAACGCAATACCGGCGATCTCTTCGTCTTGCAGACGCTCGCCGAAACAGTTGCACGAAGTCCGACCACGATTGATCTCATCGTTACTATTCTGCATCAGGCATTTGATCGGTATGCCGGAAATGCGAGTGCGACACGCCGCGAAGAGTGGGCGAAAGTCCAGGGGCGATACATCGAGCTGCCGTTCCAAGAGCCTCCATCTCAACTCATACGAATGGCCGGGCGTGCACTGTGTCCATCATCAGGCGATCCGTTTGCACACATACGCTATCGATGGGCAGAGACTATCGCCGATGATTCCTGGGATCTGGGTTTGTGCCCTGCTGACATCGAACAGCGTGATTGGCACGATATTGTCGCGCGGGCATACCCGCTCCATCCAACCGTCTTGCTGGCTCTCCCCCATCTGATGCGCCAGTTGGCGCAGAACGAGCGATCATTGTTCGCTTTCCTGACCTCGCACGAACCCTGGAGTGTGCCCGATTTTCTGACATCGGTTGCAGGAGACCAGGGTACGATGCCCGTCTATCGACTCCCCCACGTATATGCGTATGTCTCTACCAACCTTGGCGCCGGTCTCTTTGCCCGCGCGCGAGGTCAACGCTGGGCGGAGATTGCCGAAGCGCGCACATTGCTTTCTGACCGCGATCAGGCATTAACCGACGTATTAACGACAATCGGAGTGTTGAACGCGCTGGGTCAGCATCGTAGTTTGCGCGCAAGCCGCAGCATCATTTCCTTCGCGCTCACCGATCAGACCAAACATGAAAGCATCGAACGCGCGCTTGCCGAGCTGGAAGCCCGCAAACATATTACCTATCGGCTGCATCGCGACAGTTTCGTCCTTTGGGAAGGCAGTGATCTTGACATCGACGGAATGACGCAGGAAGCCCGGCAGGAGGTAGAAGATCGGTATACAATGGTGCAACTGCTGCAACGCCATGCGCCAACAACGCCGTTTGTCGCACGGCGGCACAGTTACCGAACCGGCGCTGTCCGTTCGTTTCGCGTGCGTTTCGTCGATGCCGGAATGCTGCATCAATCGCCTGGTTCCTTGAACGATGTACTCAACGAAGCGGACGGCGAAGTAGTGTATGTTGTTCCGGTTGATGATGATGGGTTGGCGCTTGCGGAAGCGTGGGCGCTCCATCCTGATCGGGAGATGGAACCGTGGCGGATTATCATTATCCCATCTCGCCTGCGTGCAATCCGTGACATCTTGCGCGACGTCGCCGCTCTTGAGCATGTGCTGCACAACCGTCCTGAACTGGAACACGACCGCGTTGCCCGACGTGAAGTGTCCGCCCGTCTCGTCGAAGCGCAACACGTGTTGAACACTGTTGTACGTGATGCGTTCGGCTGGAAGAATAGCCGCTGGTTCTGGCGTGGTCAAGAAATTGCGATAACCTCTGCACGCACAGTCGATGAGGCGCTCTCCCAAGCCTGCGACGCGACCTACGCGCTCACTCCGCACTTCTGGAATGAACTGATCGTCCGGCGGCAGTTGTCATCATCCACAGCCAAGGCGCGCCGTAATCTTATTGAAGCGATGGTGCTTTACGAGCACGAAGAACTGCTGGGATTGACCGGCTTTCCGCCTGAACGGGCGATCTACGAAAGCATCTTGCGCCAGAGTGGTCTCCATCGTTGTCGGCAAAATGGGAACTGGAGCTTTGGTCCGCCGTTTGACGTTGATCCTCTGCATGTGCAACCGACATGGGATGCTATCCAGCAGTTCTTTGCCTCAACCGAAGCGAGCGCACGTCCATTGACAGAATTGTATGCCCGACTCGAAGCGCCGCCATACGGTATCAAGCCGGGTGTTCTGCCGATCCTTGTGATCGCTGCGTATCTGGCGCACGCTGGAGAACTGGCAATCTATGAGCATGGCAACTATGTACTACAACCGGATATTGCCCTCTTCGAGCGGATGCTTCGCCAGCCGGGATATTTCAGCTTCCGCCGCAACCGGGTCACCGGTATCCGTGCACAGACGCTTCACTATCTGGCGCAATTCCTCGCGCCACGCACACCGGAAAAAGCCGGGCAGCCAGCATTGCTCGACGTGGTGAAGCCGCTTTTTCGCCAGATCACCCGTCTGCCCGCCTATGCACGGACAACCCGCCGTCTCAGTGATCGCGCGATCGCTGTGCGTCAGGCATTCCTCGACGCGCGCGCGCCTGATGAACTGCTCTTCGATCTCCTGCCTCAGGCATGCGGTCTGGCGCCATTTCCGGCTGACGGCGCCGTAGAGGAGCATACCATCGAGGTCTTTTTCACGACACTGCAAAATGCACTCCAGGAACTCCAGGACGCTTATCCGCGTCTTGTCGAAGAGGTCGGCGAGCAGATTCGACGGGCATTTGGCAGCGCGACAACCGGCAGTGCACTGCGTGAAGAACTCCTGCACCGGTACACAGCCATTGCGCATCTCGTCGGCGACCCGACCGTGCGCTCGCTTGGCGTGCGATTAGAGTACGCCGGACCGGGAAACGCCTGGATTGAAAGCGTTGCTGCGCTCATCGGTCGCAAACCGCTTGATGCATGGAATGACGACGATGTCAGAGCATTCCGCTCCCAAATCACGGAGATCGGGCGTCGCTTCCAGATAGCGGAAGAGGTTGCGCTCGTGCAGGGCGCCGCCGCGCCGGCATCGCCCGTCGTGCGCATTGGGATCGCCAATGGACATCACGAATACCGCCGTGTCATTCGTCTGACAACCCATCATCCCGACATGGAACGCCTGCGCGCCGAGTTGCGCGCGCTCTTGAGAGAATACACGATGCTGAGCGAAGAGCAACGCGGTGCGGTGCTGGCAGAGACGCTTCAGGAGTGGTTGCAATCAGACACGTTAACTGACGACACGGCATCGTAGGAGAACACGTGCGATGGTACACGACAAATCGGTAGCAAGGAACATGCCTGTGACAAAACAGACCGAACCGGACTACGCATCACGCCCCGGACGTCACATTGTATCGCTGAGCGGCGGCAAGGACAGCACTGCGCTGGCGATTTTTCTGCGCGACAAAATCCCGCAGCTTGAGTACGTCTTCTGCGATACGCACGAGGAATTGCCTGAAACCTACGACTACCTGGACCGACTGGAAGCCTTCCTCGGACGCAACATCACCCGCCTGAACCCTGAACGCGGATTTGAGCACTGGCTACGAGTCTATAACGGAGTGCTCCCCTCGCCGCAGGTGCGCTGGTGCACCCGCAAACTCAAGATCGAACCGTTTGAAGCATACGTCGGCAACGATCAGGTATGGAGTTACATCGGCATTCGCGCTGACGAGCAACGGAACGGCTACATTTCGACCAAACCCAACATCATCCCGGTGTATCCGTTCAAAGAGTACGGTCTTGTCCTGTCCGACATTGAGCGCATTCTGGAAGAGAGCGGTCTCGGCTTGCCAGCATACTACGAATGGCGCCAGCGCAGCGGCTGCTATTTCTGCTTCTTTCAGCGCAGCGGCGAATGGGTAGGACTGAAGGAACGGCATCCAGAGTTATTTGAAAAGGCAAAGAGGTACGAAAGCGAAAACGGCGGCGAAGGCTTCTACTGGCGACAGCGGGAGAGCCTTGCCAGACTCGAACAGCCAGGGCGGATTGCACAGATCAAGCGCGAACATCGCATTCGGCTCGAAGAAGAGCGACGGCGACGACCAGGGCGCCCGCTCATCGAACTCATCGGCGCAGCGCTCGATGCCGAGGACGACGAGCGAGGATGCGACATTTGCCACTTGTAATCATTTGTGATTGAATCGATCACGGATCGACTCCGTTCATATTTGGGTTCCTCTTGTTCCCCGACAGGGTATAGGTCTATAATAAGTATAAGTATGAGGGTGCGGAAGGGTGGGTTGAAGCATAGGAGTGATTTCATGTTCGGGAAAGCGATCCGGCGCATGTCGGACACACCAAACCATTGCATCTCGACGGGTAACAGCGCCGCATCTTTTTTTCCAGGAAATGGACGATGATTAGTACAGGAAACGCACGCCTGATCGCGACACAGGCGAGAACATTCTGTTGATTAGACTTTATCAATGTTTACTTTGATTTTCAGCATACTTTTTGCGTTTCAAT
>JAGHYV010000042.1 GCA_017743475.1 Roseiflexus sp.
TGACGACGGTGTATCAGACGGTGATGGGTCACCTGGAGGATGTGTCGTCTGTTACTGGGCATTGAGATATGAGCGCTCATATCGATATTACCCCTTCAACGACCCTGCCAGCAACCCGCGCAGGAAGTACTTTCCAAGGAAAATGTAGACTAGCAACGGCGGCAATGCAACCATCAACGCCCCAGCCATCTGCACGTTCCACTGCGTGAACTGACTGCCGGACAGATTTTGCAGCGCAACGGTCACCGGGCGTAGTTGCGGATCGTTGGTGATGATCAGACCAAACAGGAACTCATTCCAGATCGAGGTAAACTGCCAGATCGCTGCCACTACGAACCCTGGCGCAGAGAGCGGCAGCATCACGTGGCGGTAGATATGAAAGAAGTCGGCGCCGTCGATCTTCCCGGCTTCCACAAGTTCGTTCGGCACCGTCGCATAGTAATTCCGGAAGATCAGCGTCGTAATCGGAATGCCGTAAACCACATGCACTAGGATCAAACCGGGAATAGTGGCGTACAGCCGGATTTCGCGCAATACCTCGACCAGCGGCACCAGCACACTTTGGTAGGGAATGAACATGCCGAAAAGGATCAGGGTGAAGAGCGTTTCTGAGCCGGGAAAGCGCCATTTTGACAAGACATAGCCGTTGAGCGACCCCAGGATGCACGAGATGACCGTCGCTGGAACCACCAGTTGCACGCTGTTCCAGAAACTCCCGCGCATCCCGATCACACCCTCACCCCCATTCCAGGCACGGTTGAAACTCTCCAGCGAGAAGCTGGTCGGCAATTCCCACATGCGGCTGAGACTAACCTGGTCGAAACTTTTGAAACTGGTAATCAGCAGCAGATAGACCGGCAACAGAAAGAACAACAGGAAGATGATCATCACGCCATAGACGATCACTCGCGACCAGTGAATGTGGCGCCGCTTTGGCGCGGGCATGGCAACACCGCTCATCGCTCCACCTCTGTCCGACGGTTGTAGATCAGGTATGGCACTACCAGCAACGCCACAACCACCAGCATCACCATTGCAACTGCCGCTCCCTCGGCAAACTTGTTGGCTTTGAAAGTGATCTCATACATGTACAATCCCGGCACTTCAGTATTGTTGCCGGGCGCACCGCCGGTCATTGTCACAATCAGGTCGAAGATTTTCAGTGAAATATGTCCCAGAATGATCACGGCGCTCAGCGTGATTGGTTGGAGCATCGGCAGAGTGATAGTGCGGAACACCTGCCACTCGGTTGCGCCATCAACGCGCGCTGCTTCCTTGATCTCTTCCGGAATGCCGCGCAACCCTGCCAGATACATCGCCATCACAAACCCCGACATCTGCCAGACTGCCGCGACAACCACTGGGATCATCGCCATGGGGACTCCGATCCGAGTGCGCAACCCTTCGATGCGCCATCCCGGCACAACACTGGTATCCGTTGTCCAGGCTGCCTGGAGAAAACCCAACCCCGACTGCTTGAACAGCAGGTTGATGCCGGTCGGGTCGTTGGGCCAGTTGCCGGGTGCAAACAACCACTGCCAGACCACGCCGGTGACGATGAACGAGAGCGCCATCGGGAAAATATACACCGAGCGGAAGAATCCCTCGAAGCGCACCCGTGAGTCGATCAGCACGGCGAGCAGTAAGCCGATGATCAGACAGGCTGCCAGAAAAAAGACCGTAAAAACAATCAGGTTCCGAATATTCGTCTGAAAGCGACCGGTATTGAAGATCGTTAGATAATTCTCGAACCCGACAAATGATGTTGTGATCATCAACCCCCGCCAGTCGGTCATAGAAATATAGGCAGTCCAACCGATGAATCCATAGACGAACACCGCGATTGCTAGCGCTGATGGGGCAATCATCAGCAGCGCAATCGCCCGGTCACGGTTCATCCAGCGCACTTGACGGGCGGGATGCGCACTGAGCGTTTTGGCTTGTCGCATTTGTGCCTCTCATCGATGAGAATAGCGACGGTGTTTCAGTGTACATTTTCTACACGCAGTGTGCACGAGCTCTAGAGATGCCCGGCGGAGAACGGGCATCTCAAGGGTTTCCCAATGATCGTTCGTGATGGTGCAGGTGATGTAACAATCCAGGCAATTACTTGCGAACCCTGTTCCGTGATCTGCTTGCAGATTACAGTCATACGCAGGGACGCACTAGATCAGTCGCCCCTGCGCGACATAATTTAGGCGTCAGCAATGCCTGCTGATGCTGTGGCGACGGACTACTACTTCAGGTCTTTCGCAGCGTCCCGCAATGCCTGCACAACGGCATCAACGTCAAGATCGCTGGCGAACACATTCAGCGCATTACCGTACTCGGTCATATACGCTTCGGGAGCAGCGGCACCGTGTACAACGCTGGGAACCAGTTTCTCGCTGCCGAAAGCTTTGATCGAATACTTCAGATACTCATCGTACAGGCTTACATCAGCGTCGATGCGTGCTGGGATCGATCCCTTCTTTGGATTGAAGGCATCCTGCCCCTCGCGCGAACCGCAGAGCGCCAGCCATGCCTTCGCCTGCTCTGGGTTCGGCGCGCCCTTCGCCAGCCCGAAACTGTCCGACAGCCACATGAAGACACCGTCGTTGCCGGGGGCTGCGGCATAGCCGTAATCCACGCCGACTTTCGCGCCCTTGCTAATGAAGTAGCCGTGCGCCCAGTCGCCCATGATCGTCATACCAGCCTTGCCGTCGAGCACCAGTTGCGCTGCGTCAGCCCAACTAAGGGAGGAGCGGTCACTGTTGGAGTATTCCAGCATGCGCTTAGCGATCTCGGCGGCCTGGCGCACGCGCGGATCGCTCCAGTCTGCGCCGGGCTGGAACAGTCTGGCATAATCCTCCGGTCCGAAAACCGCCAGCAGCACGCTCTCGAACAGGTGTGGCGTCTCAAACTTGTCCTTGCCGCCAACTGCTAGGGGAATGATCCCCTTTGCCTTGAGCGCTTCAGCGACTGTAAAGAAGTCATCGATGGTCTTGGGCGGGGTTAGACCATTCTCCTGGAAGATTTTGATATTGTACCAGAGCACGTTCGAGCGGTGGATATTCACCGGCACCGACCAGATTTCACCATTGTAGGTAATCTGTTCGAGCAGTTTCGGCGGCATTACCTTGTCGAAACCCTGCTCTTTGAAGAACTGGGTCAGTGGCTCCATCTGACCGGCATCTACATATGCGGTCAGCTCTTTGCCAGCGTGCACCTGCCAGCTATCTGGCGGTTGACCACCCTGGAGGCGTGTCTTCAGTACCGTCTTGGCATTCGTGCCAGCGCCGCCAGCGACCGTAGCATTCACGATTTCGACACCGGGATACTTCTGCTGATAGATGCTGAACATTGCATTCAGCCCATCCGCTTCACCGCCGTTCGTCCACCAGCTGAAGATTTCGAGTTTCCCGCCACCGGTCTGCGCGGGGGCAGTCGTCGGCTGTGTGGGGGCGGCAGTCGGTTGTGCGGTGGACGGTGCGCCACAGGCTGCCAGCGCGAGTGTAATGATCGCAAATGCACTGATGAGTTTCAACCACTTCGTTGTACGCATAGCTTCCCTGCCTTTCAGATGGAACGATGGTCACGCGGAGAATGATCCATCAACATTGGCGGTGCTCAACCGAACCGAAGCATGCACCTCCCTTACGCGGTTTAGAGAGCGGATATAATGAGTATAGCATAAATTCGCAGCGATCATTTCATGAAGCTATCTCCCCGCGCGGTAGAATGAGCGTAAACACACTTCCTTTACCGATGCCGGGGCTGGCAGCAGTGATCTCGCCACCCATTGCCCGCGCCAGGTGACGCGCAATCGTCAGACCGATCCCGCTGCCACCGCTTGCCCGACTTCGCGACGGATCGACGCGGTAGAAACGCTCAAACAGGTAGGGCAATGCTTCGGCAGGGATGCCGATGCCGGTGTCCTCAACGACCACCTGCACGTGGGTTGACTCACATCGCACGCGGATCGTGATACTTCCATCTTCCGGTGTGTATTGGATGGCGTTGCCGATCAGATTTACCAGCACCTGCGCTGTCCGATCCGGATCGGCGTATGCCAGCGCTTCTTCCTCCGGCGCTTCGATCACAACCTGCAGGTACTGTTCGATCAGTTGCGGTCGCAGTTGCGCGACGATAAGGTGCACCAGCGCCACGACATCGAAGCGTTGTGGCTGGATTGCAACCTGCCCTGCTTCCACGCGCGAGAGGTGCTGAAGATCATCGACCAGTTTGCGGAGACGCCGCACTTCGTGCTGCATGGCATAGATCGTCTCAGGATCGCCCGGCAGCACGCCGTCGAGCAGTCCTTCCAGGTACCCTTCCAGACCGGCGAGCGGCGTGCGCAGTTCGTGCGCTACGTTGCCGATCAGGGTAATACGCTGGCGCTCGACCTGCGCCAGCGTCTCCGCCATCTGATTGAAACTCTGCGCAACGTCACGGAGTTCGTCGGTTAGCGGCGCCGTTACCCGCTCATCGTAGTTCCCGCCAGCGATCCGGCGACTGCTGGCTGCAAGTTGTTGCAACGGTCGCAGGATTTCGCGCACCAGCAGGATGCTCGTCGTCAGCCCGGCGATTGTCGCTGCCAGCGCCGCCACAACCAGCGCCTGGATCACTGCCGACTGGAAGACAGGCAACAATGCGGGATCAACTGAACGCGCTGCCAGCGTTTCCGCCGTCACGATCAGGGTAAGGACGCCGACAATCACGACAAGCATCTGCGCTGCGATGATCCGCCAGCGGAGTTGGCGCCACAGTCCCATATTACACCGCAGCATCAATGAACTTGTACCCGACGCCACGCACGGTCTGAATGAGCGGCACGCCGGCGACTGCTTCCAGTTTCCGCCGCACCTGACCGACATAGACGTCCACTACGCGGTCAGTGCCGTAGAAATTGTTGCCCCACACCAGATCGAGGATCTGCTCACGGCTCAACACCCTGCCGCGGCGTCGCGCCAGCGCCAGCAATACGTCGAACTCGGTGGCGGTCAGGTCGATTGCCTGATCGCCCACGTAGACTTCACGCCGATCCGGGTCGATCTGCAGGTGCGCAAAGCGCAGGGTGGGGTCGATCATCGGTGATGCGGAACGACGGCGACGCAGAATTGCCTCGATGCGCGCAACCAGTTCGCGCGGGCTGAACGGCTTGATCACATAGTCATCGGCGCCGATGCGCAATCCTGCAACCCGGTCGCTTTCTTCGCTCCGTGCTGTCAGCATGATGATGAAGACGTCCGATTCTGACGGAGGCGTGCAGCCACTTCCATGCCGTCCATTCCCGGCAGGTTGAGATCGAGAATGACCAGATCGGGACGCTCACGACGCGCCAGTTCCACCCCCTCCGGTCTGCTATCCGCCGGCAGCACGCGAAAACCTGCCTGTTCAAGATAGGCGCGCACAACGGTGCGGATGCTGGCTTCGTCCTCAATGATCAGGATTGTGGCGTTCATCGTCAGCGGTCGCTCCGAACCGTCCTCCCGAAATACGAAAGAGCGGGTAGTCGAACGTATTGCTGACCAGGTTTCCCATCCGTATCATTCGCAACACTGCCTCGATTGCCCCGGCGCGGAGAACGCCGTACTCACAGAACAGGCGTTCACGCGCTGCCGCTTCCGGCGTTGCGTCAGTTTCCGCCCAGTGGTACGCATATGTCAGAGCTGGCGCTTCATCAGGCGGGCAGTCGTCCAGGGTCTGATTCAAAATCCGGGCGATCTCGGCGTTCGATACGCCAGCTGCCAGCGCCATCCGGGTATGGGCGAACGAGCAGTAGCGGTAGCGGTTGACCGCAGTGACTGCCAGCATCGGACGCTCGCGGAACGCTGGTGTGAGCTGGGTGCGCGCCAGCTGCAACTGCGCGCGATGCCAGACCAACCAGGCGACATCTGCCAGAAACGGGTGCAGACTGGTATAGAAACGGCGAGGAAAGGTCGTCGTGCGGTTCATCGGGTTTCTCCAGACGGCTTGTCCGCGACGATCCAGGCGGAAAAGCGGTCGCGCTCTGCCACCTGCGCGTGCAGTTCCTGCGCCGCCGGCAGGTCACGCACGATTTCCGGCGCCAGGAACGTGCTTCTCATCAGTGCCGTACGTTCCGCCAGCGCGACCAGTTTAACTGCCGGGCGGTGGATGTCCGGCTCTTCAATGACCAGCCTTCCGCCAGGCGCAAGCACACGCGCTAGTTCGCGCACTGCTGCCCGCTGGTCGGAAAAGTGATGCAGCGCATCGACAACTAGACTAGAATACGGTCGAAGAATCCGTCGCGAAAAGGAAGCCGTTGCACCTGCGCCTGCACCGGATGCAACGTCGATTTTTCGCGGGCGCGTCGCAGCATTTGACGCGACTGATCGCTGACGATCAAGCCGCCGACGAATGGGCGCAATCTGGCGGCGACACGTTCCGTGCCGCCGCCAGCGTCGAGCAGCCACCCATCGGTTGGTAGACGCAAGAGCGCTATCAGGCGCGCCGGATTGGGTAGACCGATCAGCCAGTCGTACACCGGCGCCAGAATGTCAAAATGATCGAGCATACTCGTGTGCATTGTACAGTTATGCCGCCGTTTGAGCCATGATACGACTTCGTTGCAAAACGCACCGCAGAGTTTATGGTCCTTGAACAATTACTCCGCTCTCGTCCGCGCAGGCAGGCTTTGCCTCATGTAGCCGAGGGCTGATGGTCTTTGAAGAAATAATCCGCTCTCGTCCGCGCAGGTGGGCGTCGCCCTGGAGAGCCAAGGGCTTTAGCTCGACAGCAAGCTCTCCTATCGGGTTATCGTGTATCGGCTATTACTCAGCCCGACGGCAAGCTCTCGTATCGGCTATCGGCTATTCCTTAGCCCGACGGCACGAGGCGCATACTGAGATTTATTTCCCGATCTTCATTTTTCTCGCCCGGCGCTCCTGGCGTCTCGATGGTTAACGCTACACTTTCGTTGTTGGGATGCAACCCTCTACTACAAAAGTCTCTCCTCAGATGCACCACCTGGTAAGGTACCATGGCATGATGGTGGAAATACTATCGACACCATCACAGTGTAGCGGATGCTCTGCAGACGGAGGAGTGCAGGATGGCGTGCGTTTTCGGTCCCATCCCTTCGCGGCGGCTTGGACGTTCACTGGGGGTCGACCCCGTGCCGCTAAAGACCTGCAACTGGAACTGCGTCTACTGTCAGTTGGGACGAACGCGCCCGCTGACCAACGAACGTCGCGTGTATGTTCCGCTGCCAGTCATTCTGAGCGAACTCGAACAAGCGCTGGCGACCCGAGCTCCCGATGAGATCGACTGGGTCACGATTGTTGGATCGGGCGAGCCGACGTTGCACAGTGAGATTGGGGAACTGATCCGCGCCATCAAGCGCATGACCACGTTGCCGCTCGCTGTCATTACCAACGGCGCGCTCCTCTATTCGCCCGACGTGCGGGCAGACCTCTGCGCCGCAGATGCAGTGATGCCGACGTTTTCCGCTGGCTCGGCGTCGGTCTATCGTGCGCTGCACCGTCCGCACCCCGAAACGACGTTCGAGCGCCTGCTGGAAGGGTTGGTCGCATTCCGCGCCGAATACCGCGGGAAACTGTGGGTCGAGGTGATGCTGGTGCGTGGTGTGAATGATAGCGAGGAAGCGTTGCGCGATCTGGCATCGGCGTTGCAGCGTATTCAGCCCGACCGGATCGACATCACGCTGCCAGAGCGTCCTCCGGCTGAGCCCTGGGTCGAACCGCCCAATGCCGGGGGGTTGATGCGCGCGACGGCGATTCTCGGCGCATCCGCGCACGTGGTCCATCCGGCGGAAGGAAGTTTCGACCTGCGCGGATATGCCACGCCAGTTGAAGCGATCCTCGCCATCATCGCGCGCCACCCGATGCATGTCACGGAACTGGAACGCGCACTGACGCGCTGGGCGCCGGATCAGGTTCATGAGGCACTGCGCACACTCGAAGCGAGTGGTGCAGCCCGGCTGATCGAACGTTACGGTTCACAATTCTGGTGCGCTGCCGATGCCTTCTACGCCCCGGCTGCGTGCGCAATGATGGACTTGAGTTAATCTCGCCCCTTGTCGGTGGCGCGAGCGCCGTGCTATACTTGCTTCCGGTAACTCAACACCTGCCCCAGGCGTTAACCTGACAAAGGTGTGCACAGACTTGCAGCCGTTGCAGCACACGCTTCTCTGACAGGGTTTGCCCATTGTGGGCGATAACCCGCATATCCGATTGCCTTGCCGGGCATTGGCGGCGTGCCCTGCACCGCGAGACGAAAGTGAGCGACTATGACTGACTGGACGCTCTACACCATCACTGGCGCCGCTGCGTTGCTTGTCATCCTGCTGATCATCTTCGTCGTCAGGGGCAAGATCACGATTGGCGAGATCGAAATCGGCTGGCCCCCCACGATCAAGTTGACGCCGAAGGGCGACGACAGTCCACCCGCAGGCAGCAAGGACGAGATCATCGCAAAGAATGAGGGCAAGATTCGGACGCGTCGAGATCGAGGGAGCAGCGCAGGACTTCAGCGCCCTCGCCGACAAAGGCAAGATCGGCAATGTAAAGGTCAAACGCAAGTTGTAGCCGGGGCAAGCTATGGCCAGCGCAGCCCTTCCACCCGGATCGTTCTACGGTCGCGACGCTGAACTTGGCATGGTGAAGCGCCTGATCGAGCAGCGCGTAGGGGGGCAGATCGGCTTTCGCGGCATTGGCGGCATCGGCAAGAGCACCCTGCTGGCGCAGATCGCCGCCGAAGCGCGGAGACTGGCCGTCACGCCCTGCATCTCTATCGCGCTCGACGACCAGATGACGCCCGAGGGTTTCTACCGGGCGCTACTCAACGGTCTGCGCGCCACTGGCAGAACGACCCGACGCCGGGCGCTGTTCTTCAGCGAGGACACCCTGCACCCCTGTGAGACGCTGTTACGGCGTCCGGAACAGCAGAAGATCTGGCTGAAGAAAAAGATGGGCTGCACCTTACTTCTTCTTCACCTTCTTCTTAAGGGCGCTCAATGGTGGCAAGATCGGAAATGTGACGGTCAATCTTGATGAGCAGCCCGGGGTTGAAACCACTGTGCCAATGCCAGATCTGCGCAAGGCATTTGTCGAGCTGGTTGCCTGGCAACTGCCGGAGACCGTCACCGTGCCGCCCGGCGTGACCGGCTACCGTCCGGGTCGGCTGCTGGTCCTGCTGGTTGACAACCTGGAACGAGCCAGTTACGACGTGCTGGAGGAGCTACGCAGCCTGCGCAGCGGCAGCCTGAACGAACGGGTGCTGCTGATCTGCGCGGGCCGCGCCGAGGATCGCCCCGCAAACAGCGCCGCGCCGCACCTGCTCACCTG
Source organism: Roseiflexus sp. (assembly GCA_017743475.1). Lineage (GTDB taxonomy): Bacteria > Chloroflexota > Chloroflexia > Chloroflexales > Roseiflexaceae > Roseiflexus. Next base: position 9,309 of record JAGHYV010000042.1, read on the forward strand.
CGACCTTGACCGGCTCGACGACGCTTCGTGCCGCGCCTGGCTCACCCGTTCGGGAGTGACCGATCAGGCACTGCGCGAGGCGATCCTCCGCCTCTGCCAGGGCGTACCGCTGCTGCTGTGGCTGTGCCTGCACGAGGTCGAACAGGCGCGCGCCCAAAGTGAGACGCTGGGGACAGCCGACTTCGCGCTGCCGCCCCAACCGGGTGGTGAAGCCAGCCTGCACGTGGTCGAGGAGTTTCTGGTCGCGCGCTTCATCGAGCGGCTCGAACGCGGCGGCAAGGAGGGAGAGCGGTTGAGCCGGCTGGTGCGTTTCGGTTGCGTGCTGCCCAACTTCGCAGATCGCGATGCCATCCGGGCGTTGCAGATCGATGGGTTGCCGGACGACCTCGACCTGCTCATTCGTGACCTGGGGAACCGGGGCATGATGAGCGGCGAGGAGTTGCACCCGGTCGTTCGCCAGGCTGCCCTGGCCCGGCTGGCCCGGCGCGAACCGCAGCGCCTCCGCGACTCCTGTGCGCGGGCATTGGCTGACTATGCCAGAAAGGGTCGTCTCGTCGAAGCCCTGAACATCTGGCTCCAGGCGGGCGAGGTGATCCCGGATGAGGAGTTCGCGCAGCAGGTGGCGACCAAGGCCCGCTCCGGCGACGTGGCGCTGGCGCGACGGATGGTGGCGGCGGTTGAGCGGTTTGCGCCGCAGCGGACGGAGCTGGCCTGGACGGCGGCGCTGGCGCGGGTTGACCTAGCCCGGACTACAGGCAAGCGGGATGCAGCGAAGGCGGAGCTGGTACACGCCATCGTCCTTGCCGGGGAGCAGCCGGAGCGCGTAGCGGCGCTGGAGGAGCGGGTGCGCACCCTGGAGCAGGAACAGCCGCTGCGGAACGGAATGTTGCTGCGCTGGTGGCTGCCGCGCCAGCCCGACTCGTCCGACGTGCTGCAACGGCTGCTCGACCTGGGCAAGGCGTTCACGAGCGCCTACCAGTATGCCGACGCCACCGCACTCCTGGGCAGGCTCTGGCAATGGCGCAGCGTCTGGACGACCGGCGGGGCGCGGCCCACGCCCTCGTGGGTCTGGGGGAGGCGCTGGCAATGCAGGACTTGTGGCAGGCAGCGCAATTATCAGCAGGCGCTGGACATCTATCGGGCCATTGGCGCCCGGCAGGGGGAGGCCTGCGCCCTCCTGCGTCTGGGGGAGGCGCTGCTGCGGCAAGCTAAGGTGACGGCGGCGCAGGGGTATTATCAGCAGGCGCTGGACATCGGCGACTGGCAGGGGGAGGCCCGCGCCCTCGTGGGTCTGGGGGATGCGCTGCTGTGGCAAGCTAAGGTGACGGCGGCGCAGGGGTATTATCAGCAGGCGCTGAACCTCGCTCGAGCCACTGACGACCAGGAGGGGGCGGCCTACGCCCTCCGGTATCTGGGGGAGGCGCTGCGGCTGCGGGGCGACCGGCAACGGGCAGTGGAGTGTCTTGAAGAGGCCCTGGCCATCGGGTGCCGGATTCAGTACCGTGCAGTGCAGCTCAAGGCTGTGGAAACGCTGATCGCGCTGGCTTGAGGAGGCGGGCGACCACAGGTCCGCAGCAGACTACCGCCTGGAGTATCAGCGCCTGCTGGTCGAGGAGCGCTGAATCGTGCAGTGCGAGTCCCCGGCGCGGCGACAGGGTGTGGGGTTGAATCTGCTGGATACGTTGAACACTCTCTTGCAATCACCATTGCGCGCCCCGCGCGGCGACCGACATGCACGTCGGTCGGTAAGAGAAGACATCCGACATCGTCCGTCGTCGGGCGTGACACCGCTCGTGCGGGCAAATGATCTTTAAAGAATTAAGTCCGGTATAGCCTGCGCAGGCGGGCTTCGCCTCGTATAGCCGAGGGCTTATGGTCTTTGAATAAATAATCCGCTATAGCCCGCGCAGGCGGGCTTCGCCCCGTATAGCCGAGGGCTTATGGTCTTTGAATAAATAATCCGCTATAGCCCGCGCCGTCGGGCTTCGCCTCGCCTAGCCGAGGGCTTCAGCCCGACGGCTCGTGCGGAATAGCGGATTTATTTCTCAATCTGAGCCCGACGGCTCGTGCGGAATAGCGGACTTATAGCAGTTCTCACAAAGGTTGAACCCAATGGACGGGGTTGAACATTCCCGGAGTCGCGCGCCCCACGCGATGACCGAAATAAATTTCGGTCTACACTCCGCTGGAAGCGGGCGTCTCGCGCGACGCGGCAGATCCGAACAGGGGTCAACGTATCTGAGACCTGCTATAATGCTCATTGTCGATGTACGAGCGCTCAGCGTTGAGGTCACGCCTTGTTCATCGATCAAACGTCGTTTTCTGAATTCGTAGATCGTAGGCCATATGCGGAACAGCCCGCCCCCATTCTGATATACGTTCTCCGACAACGCGACAACCCATTCGCGTATAAAAGGTGTTGCATTTGGGTCAGCATCCAGTTCGAGATGATCAGCGCCGGATAGTTGCGCCTGTTTGATTGCATGCTCGAATAGTTTTCTGCCAATATCTTTACCGATGTAATCTGGCAATACCCATAGATCTTCCAAAACTACAGCGTTCACTCCTTTTCTGGCACTGATATACGCTCACCTGAACTGGCGACCTCAACAATCGTCAGAAGAACTGTACCATGATGGGGCGTGGAGGACCGTTGAGGTTACGTTCAACCAGACGAGGTGGCGACCTCAACGGTCGTGCCATGCAGGATGGCTGCACCGCGATGGGGGTTCAGGGGAAAACCGTTATGGTCGTGTTCAACCGTCCACCCTTAACTCTTTCCCTGCGGCTGCCGAGCGATAGGCAGCATCGAGCAGACGCAGCACTGCCAGTCCTTCGGCGCCCGTCGCGAGCGGTGCGCCTTCGCCGCGACAGGCGGCAACAAAGTGGCGGAACCCTTCCGCCCATGCCCATTCTTTCTTCGGTATATCGGGCGCGATCTCAACCGACACTCCATCCTCGAAGCGGTAGATACGCAGAGGATGATCCCTGCCGTACAGATCGGGGAAGTAATCCGCACCTGCCAGATCGCCAGCAATCTGAATACGCTCTTCGTTGCGCGCGTGGATCGCCCAGGTGACCTCAATCGTCACTAACCCGCCATTCGCCAGGCGCAGATGGATCGCCGCCAGGTCGTCCACGTCGAATACACCGCCCGGCACGCGGTCGGCGCCCCATCCGCCGAGTCCGCGCTCGTAGGGTCCGTGGACTGCCTGGATCTCGCCGCGCACTGCACTGACCGGCGGAAACCCGAGGATCCAGTACACCATGTCGAGCATGTGTACGCCAATATCCATCGTTGCGCCGCCGCCAGCCAGTTCTTTGCGCGTAAACCACGAGCCGTAGCCGGGAATACCATTGCGCCGCAGCATTCGTCCCAATGCATAGGTAATTTTGCCAAACTTTCCTGCCTGCGCCATCTGGCGAAGCATCAGGATTTCAGGGCGCGGACGATTGCTCATGTTGATGGCGAGTATCCTGCCGGCTTTTTCGGCGGCAGCAACCATCGCCTCACCGTCTTCGACACTGGTCGCCAGCGGTTTCTCACATAGCACGTGCTTCCCTGCTTCCAGTGCCGCAATTGCGATAGGCGCATGAAACACGTTCGGAACTGCGATAGTGATCGCATCAACCTCGTCCAGTGCAATCAGATCACGGTAATCGGCAAAAACGCAAGGGATGTGGAACTTTGCAGCGACCTCCTGTGCACGCGCCAGGTTCGTGTCGCAGATCGCCGTCACCTGGACGCCGGGTATCGCCTGGAGTGCGGGGACATGACCGTGAATAACGACTGCGCCAGCACCGACGACGCCGATGCGAAGAGGGGTAGACATATGTGTTCCTTCCTGTTGTCAGGTTTGGCGCAGGCTCAACCCGCGAACGGATCGCCGCTGCGCCGGGTGCGAACGACGTCCCGGCTATCTTACCACGAGGCAATTGATCTAATGACGACATACTCCCTGTCCTCGTATTCCCCTCACACGATGCTCTCGTGTCGTCTGTCGGTTGTTTCTCCGGTTGGGATCGAGTAGAATGATAGATGGACGAGAGTTCCGCAATTGCACCTCTGAGGACACTGCTATGCGCACGATTTTCTGGCTTGTCATTATCGCCGCTTTTGCCATTTGGGCGCTTGCACTGCAACGTGAACTTGCGACGGTGCGAAAACACTGCGCGATGTACCGAGAAGCAGCTGTGCGGATGGAACGGCGCCTGCACAAATTGAGCCAGACGCTCTTCCTGTAACTCCACCGATGCATGCAAAGCGAGAGGCATCGGAGTGGCCCCTATGCAAAAACGCATCAGCATTATCGATCTAGGATCGAACACCACGCGCATGATCGTGATGGGATACACGCCACATCACTCCTTCCGCCTGCTCGACGAAGTGCGCGAAAGCGTGCGCCTGGCAGAGGGCATTGGTCCCGACGGTCGGCTGAAACCATCAGCGATGGATAGAGCAGTTGCAACGATGCGTTTGTTCCATACTCTGAGTCACTCGGAGCGTGTACAGACAATTGTTCCGGTCGCGACGAGCGCTGTCCGCGAGGCGACCAATCAGGCGGAATTCATTGCCCGTATTGCCGCCGAAGCGGGTCTGGCGATGCGGGTGCTCAGCGCGCGCGAGGAGGCATACTACGGTTACCTCGGCGTTGTCAATTCGATCGACCTGCGCGATGGGTTCGTCATCGATATTGGGGGCGGCAGCACGCAGGTGTCGCAGGTGCGTGGGCGCGGCTTTCTGCGCTGGTTCAGTCAGCCCATCGGTGCGTTGCGTGCGATGGAACGGTTTGTTCACTCCGACCCGATTAGCCCTAAGGATTTTCGCGCACTCGAAGCAGGCATTGCCGACTATTTTGCCGCGCTCGACTGGTTGAGCGTCGATCAGGGTCCGATGCTGGTCGGCATTGGCGGCACAATCCGCACGCTGGCGGAGATCGATCAAAAAGTACACACCTATCCCCTTGATCGCATTCACGGATACGTACTGACACGCGATCGTCTCGAGGCGCTGATCGAACGCCTGCGCGGCATGAACCAGCGCCAGCGTGAGGAAGTTCCCGGTCTGCGGCGTGATCGCGCCGATCTCATCCTTCCTGGCGCTGTCATCCTGGCGCACCTGATGCGACGTGGCGGGTTCGAGGCGCTGACCGTCGGTGGTCAGGGGTTGCGCGAAGGGATTTTCTACGAGCACTTCCTAGTTGGCGAGCAACCGCCATTGTTCGCCGATATGCGCAGTTTCAGCGTGCAGAACCTGGCGCGCATCTACAACTACGAGGTGTTGCATGCTGCCAAAGTGCGCGATCTGGCATTGTCAATGTTCGACCAGTTGCGTCCGCTGCATAACTATGGCGAGTGGGAACGCACGCTCCTCGCTTACGCGGCAACCGTGCACGATATTGGATTGGCGGTCAACTATTACGACCATCATAAACACGGGGCGTATCTGGTGCTGAACAGCGCGTTGCAGGGGTTCACCCATCGCGAGATTGCGCTGATCGCGCTCCTGGTGCAGTTCCACCGCAAGGGAGATGTGTCGCTCGGATCGCTGCGCGAACTGCTGCATCCCGACGATGAGCCGCGCGTTTCCCGACTGGCGGCATTGCTCCGGATCGCCGAATACCTGGAGCGTCGGAAGTGTCAGGTAGTGCAGGATATTACTGTCGAGATTGGCGATACGATCCGGATGACGGCGCGCACAGTTGGTGATGCAACTGTGGAGATCTGGGATGCTAACCGCGGAGCGAGGTTGTTCCGCAAGGCATATGGGCGCGATGTGGAGATTGTCTGATTCCATCTGGTAGAAGCGACACAGGGCGGGATTGGGCAATGGCGGCTACCCGGCGCTTACATTTCATCGCCTTGTTCGAGTCGCTTCAACACCTCTCGACTGCGTCCATCTTCCGCTGGACCGACGATCCCCTGTTGTTCGAGCAAGTCGATAAGTTGTGCCGCTTTGCTGTAGCCAATGCGTAGCCGGCGTTGTAGCAGCGACGCTGATGCGCGTGAGTGCTGTTGCACCAGTTTGATCGCCTGTGGCAGCAGTTCATCCTGTTCGGCTGAGCTGAGAAACTCGCCAGGCGGTTGCAAGCTGCTCTGTTCGTCGGGTTGTTCCTTCGTTGCCGCGCCAGTTTTCTTCTGCTCGTCACCCGTTTCCGGCGGCGTAGCATTGCGCCAGAACTGCACGATCCGCTCCACTTCCGCCTCTGAGACCCAGGTGCCCTGCAGACGGATCGGGCGCGCCGCATCCGCCGCCATATAGAGCATATCGCCGCGCCCAAGCAACTGTTCGGCACCGTTCATATCGAGAATGACGCGCGAGTCGGTCTGCGAAGTGACAGCAAAAGCGATCCGGGTCGGGAAGTTCGCCTTGATCAACCCGGTCACCACATCAACCGATGGGCGCTGCGTGGCGATGACGAGGTGAATGCCAGTTGCGCGCGCCATCTGCGCCAGGCGGCAGATTAGCGTCTCAACCTCGTCCGGCGCCATCATCATCAGGTCTGCCAGTTCATCAATGATGATAACAATGTAGGGGAGCGGTTCGAGATCGGCGCGGCGACGTGCAGCGCTGTTGTACCCTTCAATGTTGCGAAAACCATAACGTGCGAACACTTTGTACCGGCGCTCCATCTCGCGTGTCGCCCACTTCAACGTTGGCACCACCCGTTCGAGTTCTGTCACAACCGGCGAGAGCATATGCGGGATTCGATTGTAGACGATCAACTCGACCATCTTCGGGTCGACCATGATGAACTTCAATTCGTCAGGGGTGTGTTTGAGCAGCAACGAGCAGACCAGAGCATTAATACCCGCACTCTTGCCGGTGCCGGTCGCACCAGCCATCAGCGCGTGCGGCATCCGGTCGAGCGCGGCAATCACTGGCGTTCCGGAGACATCCTTACCAAGTGGCCATTTCAGCCGCCCTTTTGCGCGCTCGAACTCTTCGCTCTCGATCACTTCGCGCATACCGACGATTGAGATTGCCGAGTTGGGAACCTCAATGCCGATCACGTTCTTGCCGGGAATAGGTGCTTCGATGCGGATGGACGTCGCCGCTAGCGCCAGCGCCAGGTCTTTTTCCAGTGTGGTGATTTTGGAAACCTTGACGCCAACTGCTGGCTGCAGTTCGAACTGCGTTACGGCAGGACCGGTATTCACCCCGACGACCTGCGCCTCAACTTTGAAACTCGCCAGTGTCTCTTCGATCAGGCGTGACCGCAGCCGTTTCTCTTCATCAGTGATCGTGCCTTCCGGGTAACTTTCCAGCACGTCAAGCGATGGCAGGGGCCAGGCGCGGTGCGTCGGCGAGATCTCGAATTCTTCGAGCACTTTTTGCGCGACTTCCGAAGGTGCACGTGGCACCGGTGTTGTCAGCAGATTGGTGAGTAGCGTCGTATTGTCGGGGGAAGCGCTTCCCAACTCAGCCTTGGGTGCAGGCTCAGCAGTTTGTTGTTGCGCTTGTGTGCGATGTGCACGCGTTTCGGGGCGCTGAAACAGACTGGCGCGCGTCGGACGTTCAGCAATCGGTGTGGGCACAATATCGTCGACGCCGGACTGCAACGGTGGAACATCGTTCGTCGCTGCATTTTTGTCAGTTGCTGGCTGGCGCACCGCCGGTACAGACGACTCCGCCGCGCGTTTCTGACCAGGGTTCCACACCGTCGCCCAGAAACGCGCAAAGCTATCGCGCAGCGACGAGAACAACTCGTGCAGGGTAATGTCGAAGGTCAGCAAGATACCCGCCAGCCCTGTCAGACATGCAACCACAAATGCCGCTGGTCGTCCAATTGCCTGTGAGAGAAGCGCTAGTACGGCGTACCCAGCGATACCGCCCCCTTCGCCGATGCGCGCATTGAGACCCTCGCGCACGCCGATCGAAAACTCCAGCAGCACCAGCAGTGCCAGCAGCACCAGTGCCGTGCCGATCACTGTCGCACTGGTCAGACGCACATCCTCGTACTGTTCCTGGAGGAGGATTGCCAGCCCCAACAATCCAAGCGATAGCGGAACCACCAGAGCGCCCCATCCCAGCAGGCGGCGGGTCAGTTCGACCCATGACGCGCCGATCACGCCAGCCGTACCGGTCACATAGAAAACGACCGTTACTGCTGCGACTGCAATGAGACCAAGTGCGAACAATTCGCGCTGATGCTCAGGACGCAGCGCAGGAGGTGATGCCGCACTGGTGCGTTTCCGACGTGCACTTGCCGATTTGCGACCTGATGATTGCTTTGCGCGAGCCATAACTGTCGCTCTGGTGCCGATCCGAAATCAGACAGTATCACAGTAACATATGTTCGCATAGGTTGCAAGCAGGGTAAATACGGAGCGTCAGAGCGGTCGCGCGGCAACGGGTGCACCGTTTGCTCAGAGGGTATGGCGGTCACACGGGCAGGCGAAGGTAGTGCCTTCGCCTGCCGGTTGCTGCGCCTACGAGGGGACTGTTCACCGCACTATCAGGCTCTTGCCGGTCATCTGCGGTGCTGGATCCAGGCCCAGCAGATCGAGGATCGTCGGCGCGACATCGGCGAGCCGTCCGCCATCGCGCAACGCCACCTGCCCCTTGTCCAGCCCCAGACCCGGAGCGGCGATAAGATAGGCAGGCACTGGATTGGTTGTATGGGCAGTGTGAGGTCCACCAGTTTCTGGGTCGATCATGAGTTCGGCATTACCGTGGTCCGCCATGACAAGCGCCACACCGCCACGCGCAACCACTGCATCGACGATTGCACCGGTGCATTCATCGACAACTTCGCACGCTTTTACCACTGCCGGGATTACGCCAGTGTGCCCAACCATATCGGGGTTAGCGTAGTTGACCAGAATGAAATCGTACTGATCGGACGCGATTGCTTGTAGCACGACATCACGCACGCCGTAGGCGCTCATTTCCGGTTTGAGGTCGTAGGTTGGCACGTCCTTCGGCGAAGGCACAATCTGCCAGTCTTCGCCAGGGAAGGGGTGCTCGCGTCCACCGTTGAAAAAGAAAGTGACATGCGGATATTTCTCGGTTTCCGCTGCGTGGAACTGTCGCAGTCCGGCGTCGCTGATCACTTTTGCCAGCGGCACAGCCACATCGTCGTTCTGGAACGCGACCTGGTACGGCATGTTCTTCTCGTACTCGGTCATCGCGATATAGATCAGGTCGCGCAACATTTCACGCTCGAAGCCATCGAAGTCGGGCAAGGTGAAGGCGCGGCTGATCTGTCGCACCCGGTCGGCGCGGAAGTTGAAGCAGACAACTGCATCGCCGTCGCCGATGGTCGCCACCGGTTGGCCAGCCTCGTCCACGATCACCGCTGGCTTAATGAACTCATCGGTCACGCCTTCGTCATACGAGCGCTGGATCGCCGTCAGCACGTCGGGGGCAGGACGCCCGACACCTTTCGTCAGCAGATCATACGCCTGTCTGGTGCGCTCCCAGCGTTTGTCGCGGTCCATCGCATAATATCGCCCCACTACCGAAGCAACCCGACCAATCTGGCGTTCTGCCATAAATGCGAGCAGATCACGCGCAAATTCAATCCCGCTCTGCGGCATGGTATCGCGCCCATCGGTGAAGAGATGCACGTAGACGCGCTTTAGACCTTCGCGTTTCGCCAGTTCGAGCAACGCTTTGGTATGGTTGACGTGACTGTGCACACCGCCTGGACCGAGCAGCCCCATCAGGTGCAGTGCCGTGTTGCGGTCCCTGACAGTGCGGAAAGCAGTACAGAGCACGGGATTGGTGAAAAACGTTCCATCGGCAATCGAGTCGTCGATCACCGTAATATCCTGACGCACAACGAACCCGGCGCCCAGGTTCAAATGCCCCACTTCAGAATTGCCCATCTGACCGGTCGGCAGGCCGACATCCTTGCCAGCGGCGCGCACCAGCGTAAAGGGGCATTCAGCGCGCCAGCGGTCATCGTATGGCGTGTGCGCTAGTTTGACTCCGTTCCCCTCGATCTCATCACGTTCGCCCCAACCGTCGCGGATGACCAGCAAGACCGGTCGCGGTCGCAAAATAGTTTTCATAGGTCTATCACCTTATCGATTGATTCACTTCTTTCGGGCGGATGCATCCTTGCCGCGCGGCGCCTGGGCAGGCGATTTGCCGCTGTGTGGTTGTGGGTTCGCCGGTGGCGGGGCAGCACGTCCACGCGGAACCTGTGATGTTAGCGATCTGGTCGCCGTTGCTTTTGGCGCCAGTTGCGCCGACGTATCCGCAGCACCCGCCGCTTGCTGATCCGTCTGGCGCTGTTGCAGCAGAGCGATCAGTTCTTCCTCGCGACCCCAGTGGCAGACCTTGAACTTCTTCCCGCTTCCGCACGGGCAGGGATCGTTGCGACCGGGGAGACGCACACTGTAGCGAACCGTTCGCGATCTCTTTGAATGACCATCGGCGGCGCCCGCTTGTTGCGCAGCGATCAGGCGTTGCTGCTGCTCAGCTTCCACCTGGCGCAGATGCTGCTCATACTGGAAGGAAACCGGAATAATCTGGTAAACGATGTCGCGCTGGATATTGGCTTTCAGTTCTTCGAACATCGCGTAGGCATTCCGCTGATACTCAATAAGCGGGTCACGCTGCGCGACAGCTTGCAATCCGATCTCCTGACGCAGATCCTCCATGCCAGTCAGATAATCGATCCATTGACGGTCGATAGCGCCAAGCATCATGCGCCGTTCAACATAGCGCATGTTCTCTTCGCCGATGGCTTTCTCGCGCTCCTGGTAGTCCTCCTCGATTGCCTGCATGATTGCATCTTCGATCTCCTGGCGCGAGAGATGTCCAAGTTGATCCGGCGACAGTTTCGTTTCGTTGAGCAACGGGTCGATTGCGCGCGCTGCGCGCACCAATCCCTCGATATCCCACTCCTCGAAGTCGTCGGCGCGCCCCTTCGTCTCCGGCAGGTAGCGTTCAACCAGCGCATGCACCTCATCGGCGATCATGTCGAGCACCCGCTCGCGCATGTTCTCGCCTTCCAGAATCCTGCGCCGGTCGGCGTAGATGACCGCGCGTTGCTTGTTCATTACATCATCGAACTCGACGGTATGTTTGCGTATGTCGAAGTTGTACCCTTCGACACGGGTTTGAGCACTTTCGATTGTGCGATTGATCAACCCCGCTTCGATCGGCAGGCTGTCATCGACGCCGAGCCGCTCCATTAGCCGTTTGATACGGTCCATCGGACCGAAGCGCCGCAACAGGTCATCTTCAAGTGATAGAAAGAAGCGCGAAGAACCGGGATCGCCCTGGCGACCGGCGCGTCCGCGCAACTGGTTATCAATACGCCGCGCTTCGTGACGCTCGGTGCCAATGACGTGCAACCCACCCAGTTCGCGTACCTCTTTGCCCTCAGCCTCAGTAATGCGTCGCGCTTCTTCCCTTGCTTCTCGGATCTGCTCCGGCGTCGCATGTTCGATCTTAATGCCGCGTTGAGCAAGGATCTCTTCAACCAGACCGTCCGGGTTGCCGCCTAGCAGAATGTCGGTGCCACGCCCCGCCATATTCGTGGCAATAGTTACTGCGCCCTTGCGCCCTGCCTGTGCCACAATCCGCGCTTCACGTTCATGGTACCTGGCGTTCAGCACCTGGTGCTTGATGCCACGCCGCTTCAGCATGTCGCTCAACCGCTCTGAAGTCTCGACCGATGTGGTGCCGACCAACACCGGTCGCCCGATGGTATGCATCTCCTCGATTTCTCGGATCACTGCCTCGAATTTCGCCTTCTCCGTCCGGTAGATCTGGTCATCATAATCCTTGCGGATCATCGGGCGGTGCGTCGGAATAACGACGACTTCCAGATTGTAGATTTTGGCGAACTCCTCCCGTTCAGTGTAGGCAGTTCCAGTCATGCCGGCGAGTTTCTGGTACATGCGGAAGTAGTTCTGGAACGTGATCGTCGCCAGGGTGACATTCTCCTGGCGCGGCTTCACTCCTTCCTTCGCCTCCACTGCCTGGTGCAGACCATCGGACCAGCGGCGCCCTGGCATCTTGCGACCGGTGAACTCATCGACGATGATGACCTCACCATTTTCCACAATGTAATCCCGGTCGCGCTGGTAGACGAACTCCGCTCGCAGCGCATTATCCAGATAGTGAGTCAGACGGTAATATTTTGGGTCATAGAGCGACTCACCCTCAGGAATCTTCAACAATCGCTCAATCTTCGCCACGCCCTGATCGGTCAACTGAATACTCTTCGAGCGTGGTTCAATCACAAAATCGCCCTCTGGATCCTCGATCATCTGCCTCTTGATCTGGTCGGGCGTGTAGGGGCTGGGTTTGAGATGGCGCACCAATGCGGCAAACCGGCGATATTCATCACCGCTCTCCTGCGCTGGACCAGAAATGATCAACGGCGTGCGCGCCTCGTCGATCAGAATATTGTCTACTTCATCGACAATCGCGTAGTGCAGTTCACGCTGCACCAGTTGCGCAAGGTCCCATGCCATATTGTCGCGCAGGTAGTCGAACCCGAACTCGTTGTTCGTCCCATAGGTAATATCCGCAAGGTAGGCTTCGCGCCGCGTGCAGGGACGCCAGTGAACCAGACGCTGATCGTCGGGGTTCGCCTTTGGATCAACATAATCCGGATCGTAGATCGCCGAATATTCGTGCGAAATGGTAGCGACTCTCAGACCGAGCAGATGGTAGATCGGTCCCATCCATCCTGCGCCGACTTTCGCCAGATAGTCGTTAACTGTAACCAGATGACACCCTTTGCCAGTCAGTGCATTCAAATAGAGCGGCAGGGTCGCCACCAGCGTTTTGCCTTCGCCAGTCTTCATCTCAGCGATCTTGCCCTGGTGCAGCACAATGCCGCCCATCAACTGCACGTCATAGTGGCGCTGACCAATCGTGCGGCGCGCCGCCTCGCGCACGACGGCAAACGCTTCGGGAAGCAGATCGTCAAGTGTTTCGCCGTCGGTAAGACGCTGCTTGAATTCGTCGGTTTTGGCGCGCAGTTCGGCATCAGAGAGCACCTCGACCGATGGTTCGAGGCTGTTGATCCGCCGCACGATCGGTTCGATCTGCTTGATTGCGCGATCTGAACCAAAGCCAAGTAGTTTCTCGAAGAATGCTTTCATTGGATCTCCTCCGCGTTTCGCGGACGGATGGAATGTGCTGTTGTGAAACGTCCGTTGTTCACAGCAACGTGTGGAAATGCGTCGCGTGCCGTGTGAATTGTGCCAGCGCTGTGTTCGGCATATCCCTATGCGAACATGCCCCTCGCGTGCGTGCGCCGAACGCGATACGCATGGAAGGGCGATAATACGCCCATCGGGGATGCATTATAGCATACGCAGTTCTTCTCTGAGCGCTTGCGAGTCGCGCGTTGCACTGACGCACATTGCGTGCTATCATCCAGAACGACGATCTGCACAGTGCCGCTCAGGGACGATGACGCCCTTGTGTGACAGGAGCGCAGACTGTGGTCTGCGATGTATCGTATGACGACCGCTCCTTCCACTCTTCCCCAGTTGTATCAGGCTAAACGTTCACAGGCGATCCGCTGTGCAACACGGTGTGATTGCGTTCTTTCTGGCAGTACTGACAGTCTTCCTGTTGCTTATCACCGAACCGCATGTGTCGAACAGTGTGGTGTGCTGCTCACGGAATTGTGGGAACAACTGCGCATTCGCTGATTATGATCACAGGCATCATCCTGGCAGCCGGGTCTTCATTGCGCATGGGGCAGCCCAAGCAGCTCCTCGATTGGGGCGGTCGTCCGCTTGTGCATGTGATTGCCGCAACTGCGCTCGCTGCCGCCCTCGATGAGGTCATCGTTGTCACCGCCGACGCTGATGCAGCAGTTGCAGCAGCGCTTGCCAACCTGCCGATCCGGATCGTGCCTAATCCGCGTGCAGGGGAGGGTCAGAGCACCTCGCTGCGCGCCGGTATTGCTGCGCTCTCTACCAGTGTCGAGGCGGCACTCATCCTGCTCAGCGATCAGCCGTTCGTAACTGCTGCAATCATCAATGCGCTGATCGATGCCTGGCGCGACCGGCGCGTACCGATTGTTGCGCCAGTATTCGCTGGCGTGCGTGGCAATCCAGTGCTGTTTGACCGGTCGGTTTTCGCAGAATTGTTGACTATCGAAGGGGATCAGGGAGCGCGCGGGGTAATTGCCCGCGATCCAGCGCGGGTGCACCTCATCCATTTTGATGATGAGCGCCCGTTGCTTGACATCGATACGCCCGAAGCCTACACGCGCGCCCGCCGTTTGCTTGACGTATGAATAATGAGGTTGCGCTATGTTTCTTGCGACGCTCCCCATCGATCAGGCAGTCGGTCATATTTTACGTCATAATATCGCTGATGCCGCCGGACACAAGGTGCTGCCGAAGGGAAAGCGCCTGACCGATGATGATGTGACGCGCCTGCGCACACTGGGGATCACATCAGTGCGCGTGGCAGTGCTGGAGCCAGGTGATGTTCACGAAGACGAAGCTGCCAGGCGTCTCGCTGCTGTCGTCTGCCGTCCGGGTGTGACAGCGACCGACGCCGTGCATAGCCGGGTGAACCTGCTTGCCGAGGCGGACGGGGTGGTCGCAGTGGATGAAGCAGCACTCCTGGCAATCAATTCGATTGACGGACTGACCATTGCCACGCTACCGAACCACGCGCTGGTCCGCCAGCGCAGGCGCGTTGCAACGATCAAAATCATTCCATTTGCGTTGCCCGAAGCGCTGGTTCAACAGGCGGAGCGGATTGGCGTCGAAGCTGGCGGCGTCATAGGGGTGCGACTGTTGCAGCAACGGCGGGTTGGCGTGCTATTGGTCGTCAGCCCTGAAGCACGCGAGCGCATCACGCGCCTGGTTCTTCCTGCCATCGAAGCCCGTGTGACAGAACTTGGCTCGACGGTAGGCGCGGTGCGCTACGCCACACTAGACGGATGCGAGGTAGCGGAAGGGATTGCTGCGCTCCGTGCTGCTGGCAACGATCTGCTAATCACTGCCGGTGAAACGTCGATTATGGACCGCGATGACGTGACACCGCAGGGGATCCGGATGGCTGGCGGACGTATCGAACACTACGGTGCGCCAGTCGAACCGGGGAACCTGCTCTTACTGGCATACCTGGACGACGGAACGCCACGCAGTATACCGATCCTTGGCGCGCCCGGCTGCGTCCGCTCCCGTGCAACCAACATTGTTGATCTTCTGCTGCCGCGATTGCTAAGCGGCGAGTATATTACCCGGCGCGACATTATCGAACTGGGGCATGGTGGGTTGCTGGAACGGTAAAAGGGGATATGTGGTGCCGGTGACTGGAATCGAACCAGTGACCTAACGATTATGAGTCGTTCGCTCTAACCACTGAGCTACACCGGCACGATGCCAGGAGCATACAAAATAGTAGCACGCCAGGGGCGGGTTGTCAAGGTTGTGACAGGGTTTGCAGTAATGTGACAAAAGGACTGGTATCCCTCCATAAAGGGAGAATTCTGAATAGCATCACGCTTCTCCTCCCCCTTGATCTTCCGCCATTTGGAGCGCGGGATGAGATCGTGCGCTGCCGAACATCGTTTTGATCATCCTGATCGTTTCTCATCGAAAGTCTGCGCGCGCAGGAGTTCCTGCGCTGTGCGTGAGCGCAACACCACAACTGAACGTGCGCCGACTGTATAGAATGGTTGACAGACCGGCGTCTCGTGCCCCGCCTCGTAAATATCATCGGGAGAAGGGCGTGCTGTATCGATGACCCGCCACCATCCGCCTGGTGGATGTTCCTGGATGGCAAAGATCAGATCTTCCCAAAAGGCGTTGATCATCACATAGAGATCGCAGTCGCCGACCGACGCTCCGTGCAGGCAGTAGGCGAACGCATGCGACTCATACGATGTGTCGGGGGGACCGTTGACGCCGTACCAGTGCACGTCATCGCGCCAGAAACGACTGCGATGGATTGAAGGGTGCGCTTTGCGGAACGCGATCAGCGTCTTAACGAAGCGAAACATATCACGATTGCGCTCCAGCAAATCCCAGTCGAGCCAGGTGGTCTCGTTGTCCTGGTTGTACGGATTATTGTTGCCGCGCTGGGTATTGAGGAACTCATCACCAGCGCAGAACATCGGCGTGCCATTCGCCAGCATGAGTAGCGTGAAGAAATTCCGCGCCTGACGACGACGCAACGCCAGCACCTCCGGTGGTGCCCCTTCATCTCCCTCCCAACCGCAGTTCCAGCTAAAGTTCTGATCAGTTCCGTCGGTGTTCTGATGCCCATTCGCCCAATTGTGCTTCTGATTGTAGGACACCAGATCGTATAGGCAAAATCCGTCATGTGAGGTTACAAAATTGACGCTCTGCGTCGGGCGGTACGAGTCCGCCAGTGTATCAGGGAACAGGTCATCGCTGCCATACAGGCGACACATCACATCGCCGACCTTGCCAGGATCGCCGCGCACAAAGGCGCGCACATCGTCGCGGAACTTGCCATTCCACTGGCGCCACGTCATCCCTGGAAAGGCACGTCCCAGCAGGTAAGCGCTGATGTCCCATGCTTCGGCGATCAGACGCACACCGTGGCGCTGGCCGAGCATGCTGATCTCGTGGATCAGCGCCGGATCTTCGTGATTGAGCGACCCATCATTGTTGCGTGCCAGGATCGACGCAAGATCGAAGCGAAACCCATCGACGCGCATCGACCGGATCCAGGTATCGAGGCTATCGATGATCAGGGTGCGCACAACTGGATTGGCGCAGCGCAGCGTATTGCCGCAGCCGCTGGTGTTAATGTACTGGCGTCGGTCAGGTGTCAGCAGGTAATAACTTCGGTTGTCAATTGCCCGGTAGGAGTATGTCGGTCCGCGCTCATCGCCCTCGCTTGTATGGTTATAGACGACATCCAGCCAGACTTCGATGCCAGCTGCGTGCATGGCTCTGACCATCTCGCAGAACTCGCGATGTGGGTCCTCAATAGCGTAGTCGCGGTGTGGCGAAAAGAAGTTGAGGGTCATATACCCCCAGTAGTTCCCTTCCTGTGGGTCAAACTGGTGAACCGGCAAGAGTTCAATCGCCGTCACCCCCAGTTCCAGCAGATAAGGAATTTTCCGGATCAAGCCGATGAATGTGCCGCGCTCTTCTGGCGCAACCCCCGAATTGGCGCGCGCGGTAAAGCCGCGCACATGCAATTCATAGACAATCAGATCGTGGGTGTGATTCGGGCGCACATCGCCGCTCCAGTCATACGGCGGTTCGTGGCGGGGCAACACGCCGAGCGGCGCGCGCCCGTCATTCGGACCCGGACGCATCGCCGCTTCGCGACTATAGTTCGGCGGAAAGAAGACCTCTGGCGCATACGGGTCGAGGACGATCTTCGTCGGATCGAAGCGGTGCCCCTCTTCCGGTGCACGCGGTCCATCGACGCGGTAAGCATAGTAACGCCCGCCCGGAATGGCGGAAGCCGGAACCCAGCAGTGCCAGACATGCTGGGTTTTGTTGCGACGCGGATCGAGGTGATGACGATAGATCGGCGTCACAACATCGTCGGCGCTATAGATCAGCAGCGTCACACTTGTCGCGTGCCGCGAGAAGAGCGCGAAATTGTACCCCTGAGCTGCAGGAACCCACGTTGGACCGAATGGAGCAGGCGAACCTTCGCTCCGCTCCCAGGCGGTAGGTTGATGCCAAGACGCCGATTCTCTGGTGAGCATGATGCAGCAATGATGCACAACGCTATACTGCGTTGCACCCAGAAGGATGGAGTTTTAACTATTTTATCATACTCCAGTAATACACATACACTCCAGACCCGATAGGAAACAGAAATTTTGTGCTTGACAGAATGGAACATGCATGCTACACTCAACCCATCGGCATCGCGCCGGTATCCGGGGCGCTTCGGTCAGACGAAGGTCCTGGTGGGACGAAATCGGTACTGTCGGGAAGAGGAGGCTTAATATGGCCAGGGATCTGAACAAGGTCATGCTGACCGGTCATCTGGGAGCGGACCCGGAGATGAGGTTTACTCCCCAGGGTAGCGCAGTAACAACATTCCGTGTTGCATCCAATCGTTCCTGGAAATCAGGCGATGGGGTTCAGCACGATGACACCGAATGGTTCCGCATTGTCGCCTGGGACAAACTGGCGGAAATCTGCAACGAGTATCTGAAGAAGGGAACGCGCGTCTACATCGAGGGGCGCCTGCAAACCCGCAGCTGGGATGATCGCAACACCGGTGAGAAACGGTATATTACTGAAGTGGTTGCGCAGGATATGATCATCCTGACCCCTAAGGGTGATCGTGTGCCAGCTGTCGATACAGAAGAGATGGATGTTCGCGAGGTGGGTAGTGTTCGTGAGTCGGGAAGCCCGTCTCGTCGTGCTCCTGCTCCTTCGGTGCCTGATATGCCAGCGCCTGTGTCAAACGGTTCCGCACGCGTCAGCGCAACCCGCGCTCCGGCGCGCAATACGCCGCAGACGGTCGAAGAGGACGATATTCCATTCTAACGTAGGGAGGCGCAGCATTGCTGCGCTTATCACTGCTGAACAGCCTAGAGGGGGAGGTTTCCCCGATCTGGCGTTCTATCTCTAGCTTTGGTCATTAAGAAGCTCCATTGCCCCTTTCTCCCCTCGTGGGAGAAAGGAGCAATGGGGATAAGTGGGTAAGTACCTCGGTATTCTATCTCTAGTTTCGGTCACCAAGATGCCCCATCGCCCCTTTCTCCCCTTATGGGAGAAGGGAATTGAGTGAATGCCAGCTGGATTGAAATCACGGTTCCCAATGCCCTTTCTCCCCTTGTGGAAGAAGGGGGTTGGAAGAGTTGAGGAATGGGAGCGCTTTGGAAAGTCACACCCACCACCATTACTTACTCTTCCATTCTCATCTGGTAAGTGTCTATCTGCGCCCGCTGAAGCGTCCCCGAAAAATCGATATAGATCGATTTCCACTCGCTGAAAACGTCGAGCACCTGAATGCCGCCTTCGCGGTGACCGTTGCCAGTGCCCTTGGTACCGCCGAAGGGAAGATGAATCTCCGCGCCAATCGTCGGCGCATTCACATACACAATGCCAGTGTAGAGATCACGCATGGCACGGAAAGCAGCGTTGACGTCGCGGGTGTAAATGGCAGACGAAAGACCATAGGGTACGTCGTTGGCGACATCGATCGCTTCTTCCAGGCTGTCCACAGTGATGATCGACAGCACCGGGCCAAAAATCTCTTCCTGAGCAATGCGCATGGTGCGCTGCACATCGGCAAAGATCGTTGGCTGGTGGAAGAATCCGTGCGCATATACTCCATCGCGTAGCACCTGCCCACCAACGACCAGACGCGCCCCCTCGCTCTTCCCAATCTCAACGTATCGCTGCACTGTCTCGAGTTGACTCTGGTTGATTATTGGTCCCATATCGACGGTCTCATCAAGACCATTGCCGACGTTCAACCGCTCGGCGCGATCCGCCAGGCGCTCGGTCAGTTCACTAACGATCGCGCGGTGAGCGATCAGCCGTGATGTGGCAGTGCACCGCTGCCCCGTCGTGCCGAATGCGCCCCAGATCGCGCCATCGACGACCAGATCGAGGTTGGCGTCGTCCATAACGATCATCGGGTTTTTGCCCCCCATCTCCAGTGAGACATGCTTCATTCCCTCGGCGCCGACGCGCGCGACCTTGCTGCCAATTTCCGTTGAACCGGTGAATGAGATAACCTGGACATCGGGATGGCGAATGAGCGGCTCGCCGACGCGACTGCCGCTGCCGGTGACGATGTTAACCACGCCATCGGGGATGCCAGCATCGAGCAGGCATTGCACCAGATTGTACACCGAGAGCGGTGTGTCGGACGCTGGCTTGATAACGACCGTGTTCCCGACAATCAGCGCTGGCAGAATCTTCCATGAAGGGATCGCCATCGGGAAGTTCCACGGTGTGATCAATCCACAAACACCAATCGGTTGACGCACCGACATCTGGAACTTGTTCGGCATTTCAGAGGGGGTTGTTTGTCCGTAGAGGCGGCGCCCTTCACCCGCCATGAAGAAGCACATGTCGATGGCTTCCTGCACATCGCCGCGCGTTTCTTTGAGCACTTTGCCCATCTCGCGGGTCATATCGCGCGCATACTGCTCTTTACGCTCGACAAGCAACTGCGCAGCTTTGAAGAGAATCTCGCCTCGTCTCGGCGCGGGAACCAGCCGCCAGTAGCGGTATGCCCGCTTTGCTGCCTCAACCGCTGCCTGGACGTCGCGTTCGTCGCTATCCTGAAAAATCCCAATGATGTCGCGGGTGTCCGCCGGGTTGCGGTTCTCGAAGGTGCGCCCGCTTGCAGAGTCGACGAACTTGCCACCGATCAGATTCTGGTATACCGGAGGGGTTGACATATGCGTTCTCCTTTGAACTGCGAGCGCAGCATAGGTGTGGAGCGACCGCGCTCGATTGCTCTGGCAGGTGTCGTTGTGCTGTTCATTGCGCGATTATAGCATGGGTCAGCCGGGCGCCGTTCGAGGAGAGGTTTGCAGAGACATCATCAAGGCTTCAGTGATATATTTTACGACCTGAAAAGGTGGGAGAAACGATGTGCAAATATCAATCCATTATTGAAAATCCGGCAAAATGACGTTCCATGACTTTTTTACGTCATCCCAAATTCGCTTTAGTAAACGCATTGTTCACCTTCATCGTGTTCAGCGTGCGCTCAACCGCGCAGCATCAGCGGCGGCGCGCAGCGCCGTCCACTGCATGCTGTTCGTGGGCCACACGTGCTGCGCTGTATGCCCGGTGTCAGTCCATAGCGGGATCCCTTGCGGCGTCAGGCGCCACGACCCCGTTGTAGCGCATTGCCCCGCGGCAGTTGCCATCTCAGACTCGCCCGAGGAGGCGACGGAAAAAACCCGTCTTTGGTGACGGCGCATCGACGGGTCTTCCGACCAGCCAGCAGTCGGCGATTGCGAGTATCGCACGCTCCGGGACCTCCACGGCATCCGTTGGTGCAACAATGTCAATGGGGCCGCAAAGAGTACGGACGCGCGTGTGTACGAACCGCGTCCCCGTGATCTCGTTCTGCGCGAGATTGACCGCCTCGACATTCCCGGTGAGCAGTGCGCGGGCGCGGGCGCCAAGATGGCCTTTGGCGACAAACATGCCATACGGCAGGAATGCCTGGTCCGCGAGACGCAAGGGCTTGCCGGGCTCGCGCGGACTATTCGACTCGACTTCGCCGAAGAGTGCTGCCTGTGCACATTCCAGGTCGTTGTGCGTGGCGCAGAGCGAAAGTGACGAGGCAAAGCCGACGACAGTGATGTCAAACGTGCGCTCGTGCTCGAGCCAGACCCTATAGGGCTCGAAGAAGAGGAACTGGAGTGCGGTCCGAGTGCACATTTCTTCGGAAAAAGGGTCCGGGACATCGTAGTCAGCACCACTACAATGCAAGCACTCGCTATCGAAGTGGGGCGCACTCGTGTGCACTCGCCAGCGCGTTCCGCCGTCGGCCGCAGCGAAAAACGGAGTGATGCACTCCACCCTCCCTTGAGAGTCGACTCGAGCGGCGAGGGCAGCGCCACTTGCATCGCGAAACCAAAGGTACCTGGCCGCTGACGTGCCCAGGTCCGCCGGGGGAGCGGCTCGATTGAGCACTGTGCCAACTGTGCGCAGGAAGTCGTCTTCGGAAGACACAACGAAGCCGATTGCGGCGAGTTTGCTCATAGGGTGTTGTTTCTGAAGTTCCTCACGCAGCAAGGTTGAGATACTCTGGCGGCCCAACGGTATGCGCTTTAGCCGCGCCGCAGAGCAAGCGCAGCGAAGCGACGTCGGCTGCAAGCGCGGGTTAGCCCGTCCCTGGCAGAATCAACCTACGCCACCTGAAAAGATTAACCCAGCGGTTGGAACTCGGCAACTTCTTGCCTTTCCAGTTTCTGTCGGATCTGCTCAAAGCGTCTGACAGTCTCCATCGAATACAAGCGTTCGCCGCAGCGCAGGCATACATCCGCACGCACCTTGAGCACGGCGGTATGGATACCGCCTTTGAGCAGTTTCTCTACGTCCTTCTCAACGAATTCACCACCACAGACAGGGCACGTATCAAAAGGCTTCATTTCTTTCTCCTGATGCGCCAATCAATCCATCGCTCAGGGTCAGGTCGGCGCACAGTAACCAACACTGCCCATTGTGTTGCGTGATTGTAAGCCCAAACACGGTGAATGGGTTCGCCAGCAAAACTGTCACCATAGATCAGGCAACTCGGATAAGGCTTGTCGGATGGATAGTCTTCGATGATCTCGCCGTGCAGAACACTGGAGAAGATTTCATCGAAGGAGAGACGGTCTGCCTGGGCTTCTTCGTCAGCGTGGTCGGTGATCCGAACACGATTGTAACGGATAGCATCAATAATGGCTTGGATGTCCACAAGATAATCTTGCCAAACGGATTCTGCTTACCATTGTAGCGCGACATGCCGAGACTGCAAAGGGCTGGCGAACGATAAAGCTCAGCCGTCCGCCGGAGCGACAGCGGGGGCGGGTCGGCTGCAACGGGTGTTAGGCGCTATTTTCAGGTCTTGGATATTGGGCGTTGACGTACTCGCCCTCGTTCCAGGACGGTGAATTTTCCTTCCAGAGAAATGACTTTTTGTTCCAATAGAACGAGTAACTGTTGCGCCGGCTCTTCGGGCGTCAGTGGATCGAAACGAAAATAAACCACCCCCACCGGGGCAGGCATTCTGGCACGATAGATCAATTCCCCATAGTCCCGATCAAACGTTAACACGATGCGTTGCTCATTCACTGCTCGCGTGAGAATCTCCGCATCCTTCACACCTGGAGAATCCTGAATGATCGCAGCAATTTCATAGCCGGCTCGCCGCAGGAGATTCACACTGGCGAGAGGGAAATTCTCATTCGCTAGAAATCGCATTACGGTGTTCTAGTAGGGAGAGCATACAACGCTTCCTCACGCATACATTCAGCCGCAAAGGCAAATACGGCTCGTAGGGCTTCTGGGGTCAGGGTCGGATAATTCTCCAGTACCTGCTGTTCTGTCCATCCCGCTGCAAAAAGTCCAAGAATAAACTCCACCGATAGCCGCGTGCCTTTCACCACCGGCTTGCCCAAAAGAATCTCTGGGTCTGCGTGAATGTATTGTCTCCAATCCATACGATTCCTTCCTCACAAAAATTGAAACTACGCCTAAGAGCGTGATCAAAAACTAACATCTCGGATAGAGCCAATTCAGGAGCATTGCGATAGAACCGGGATAAAGAAAGGCTTCGATTGATTCTGGGTTGCGGTTGTTGCGGCGAATAATTATTCGCCGCAACAACCGATTGCGTCCCGCCCACGCAATCGAGCGTTCCACCACCCATCGCTTCGGAATGACCGCACATCCCGTTTGTCCGGGCGGTTTTTCAATACTATTCAGGCGTATCGTCGTGTTCTGTTGCAGCCATTCATCTAACCCTTTTTTTACCCCTCATCTACGCGAATCTCGCGCATCCGGGGAAATGATTGATGATGCGCGGCGAGAAGCCACTCAGCGCCTTCAGTATCCGAAATATCGGCGGGATGTACCAACACGCGCAACAAGAACCCATTGGCGTCAACCCAGAACTGCCGTTTGCGCCCGTTGACCTTTTTTTTCCCATCATAGCCGCGTTCTCCGCCTGCTTCGGTCGTTGTGACGGATTGGGAGTCCAGGACGCTGATGGACGGCTCCGGGTCGCGGTTCAGCGCTTGTCGCGCCAGTTTCCGCAGCGTATCATTGATGGTGATAAAGGTTCCATCACGATTCCATGTGTCGAAAGAGGAGCGAACCGAACTCATTGGCGGAACATCTTTCGGACGCATGCGCCATTGACAGCCCGTGCGATGTTTGGAGCGCAGCGCGTTGACGATCGCGCGGCGATCAATTTCGGTCGGGCGGCCGCCGTTGGGCGACGGGGTGACGACCAGCGGCGCGATGGCGGCCCATTGCTCATCGGTCAGATCGGTCGCATCCTTGGTTGGATAGGATCGAAGCGCACGTCGTGGCATACCAGATTGCTCCTCATCAGAACGGCATGGTCACCATCATGATACCACAAATCCGGTTTTCTGATCGCCCTCTCAGCCGCCTAACGCCTTGCCGTTCAGCGGCGCCGCCCCAATAGATCGGGAAAGCCTTCGAGCTGATTCCAGCCTTCAAAATCGGCCCGATCTCGCTCGACGCGGAGCAGCGTCCGCGGCAACGGCGTGTTGGGCGGCGTCATTTTATCTGTAGGGACTGTTCTTCCTGACCATGCGCCGTACCAGATCATGATACACTGACCACGCATTCCAGACATCTCTTGCCCATCGCTCAACAAGCTCTTGATGCTCTGAAATGTCTCGCGCTTTGACTACATCCAGTACTGTTATCTGCCCATTGGGAAGCGACGCGTACCCGCATGGCTACCGTGTCCTCGGGAGTGATCGTGAGGCCAGCCGCCCACGTCTCCATCCACGCGTCTGGATAGCCCCACGACCGCTTTGCCGAGCGCATCAGGTCCGTGAGTACTTGCGCATCGTGCTCGTGCGCATCTCGAATTCTCACCTTTGCCTCCGAGGCGGGCTAACGACTCGCGCTTCACCTGCGGCGCGAAGCGCAGCGGAGCGGCGTCAGGTGCAAGCGCGTGTTGGGCGCACTTTTTCAAAATTCACCTATTCCTTCAACTCTTGCTCTCTTCTCGATCTCCAAAAAGAAAAACCAGCCAGAGAGCGGGAATAAAATGCCCATCACAAAGAGCAAGAAAATTTCTGTTCGTAGGGGGAGCAATGTTGTGCTTCTGAGCAAAACACCCCTCAAGGCATCCACGCCATATGTGAACGGAAACAAATAGGCAAGACCTTGAAGCGGCAGGGGCAAGTACGTGATTGGGAAAAGTATCCCGCCCAGTAAAGGCGCAGCGTTCCCCAGCATACTTATCAGCGATTCAGCATCTCTGAAGCGAAGCGTCAGCCCGACCAGTACAAAGCCAAAACCGTAAGCCGCTAACACAGAGAAAAAGATAATGTATGCAACTATCAGGAGGTTTTCGTAGGATAAGTCACGTAAGTGAATAATGGAGAGCGCAGATAACAATCCAAATGCAAGAAGTGAATGTAACGTTGTGCCCAGCAATCTTCCCACCGACCAGCCCATAATCATCGAAAAGCGTGGCGCAGGGGATGCCCAGAGGGACTCCAATGTGCCCAATCTCATATTTTCACGCAACCCCAGAGCAATACTCCATATTCCTTCCACATAATTCCAGTAGGTGGCTCCTATGAAAAAATACATCGCTGCGCCAGCAAAGCCGGAGACACTCGCTCCAAAAGCGTCGGGAATGTTTGCATAACGCACAATTAACCAGGCAGGGATGACCCAAAACACTGGACCAAAAAAGTTTCCTATGTATTCGGAACGGTAACGGCTTAAATTGCGAAAAACAGCAAGGGTAAGAGAAATGAATGCGCGCATTTCAATACTCTCCTGTCGTCCCTGTCAGCCGTACATAATGCTCTGCTTTTTTAACAAGTAAGACCCCTGAAAGTAGCAAAACACCACCAAAGGCAAATAAAATCGCCATTTCGCTATATGGAAATTGTCCAACAGCCACTTTGCGAGCGCCTTCAATTGCATAAGTAAGTGGAATCAGCATACTCAACCAACGCACCGCTTTAGGCAGAACCGACACAGGTGCCGTCATTCCCGATAGAATGCCAACGGCTTCCTGGAAAAGATTGCCTGCAAAGGAGGCTTGCCTGGCGACCAGCACAAAGGCAGCATAAACAAAGGACAATGAAGCCAGGGCGAAATTTGACACCATAAAAAGCAAAAAGAACTTTATCCAATTCAAATGAAATGATACGCCTGCTGAAAGCCAAAGTAAGATAACCAGCGCAATCGTAATGTATAAGTTAATGAGCAAGGTGTCTATCGCTTTTGCGGCTAACAGTTCTATAACGGAGGCAGGAGTTGCCAGAAGTGATTCGATCACACCTTCCTCCACCTCATCTCGCACGCCATATCCAACGCCCCAGAAAAACATGGATAGCCAATACCAGGCAATTAACCCTAATGATACGGACAGTTGGAGATTTTCAGTATGTGCTTTTGCTACAAAGACGAAGGGGGCCACGATAAAGAAGGGGCTTATGGCCAGGCTAACCAGGTCTAACGGATAAACACGATGGTAGGATATTTCTTTGTAGAGAAGGGAAAAAATGGCTCTCATATTTCCTCCTCTTCTACCGTATCGGTATCTTCAAAACGCTCACCAGTGATCGTCAGAAAAGCATCCGCCAGACTAACCTCCCGGCGCTCCACGCGAGTCGCATCAGGAAAAATGCGAAGCAATTGGGGCAGATCGTAAGAAGACGAAATTCTGATACACAATCTGCTCCCTCCATCCACGCTTTGGATGCTATCAAGGAAAAGTCCTTTTGGAAGTTTTACCCTGTTCTCCGAATATGTTCCTGGTAAATCAATAAACAACCAACCGTGATTTCCAGATAATGCCTTAATTTCTGAAGGTGAGCCATCCGCACGAATTTTCCCTTGATGGATAATCAATAATCTTTCAGGTACCGTTTCAGCTTCCTCCATATCGTGGGTTGCCAGTAAAAGTGTTACACCCTGTTGTGTAGCTAAATCCTTGAGCAGACTCCATATTTCGCGTTTCCCTTGCACATCAAGACCACTGGATGGTTCATCCAAAATCAAGAGGCGCGGCTCGTGTAACAGGGCTCGCGCAATCATCAATTGCTTGCGCATGCCGGTAGAGAATTTCTCTACTGGCACATGAGCGAATTCAGAAAGCCCTACTGTTTTCAATAAAAATTCACTTCTTTCGCACGCTTTTCTGGAGGACAGGTTATATAATCCCGCGAAAAGTTGCAAATTTTCTTGTGCGGTGAGCTTCCAATATAAGCTGCGCTCACTCGGCAATACCAACCCTATTTTCTGTCTCACCATACGGGGGAAGCGCAACACATCTACGCCTTCTATCGCTGCTCTTCCACTATCAGGCACTAACAAAGTAGAGAGAATTTTCAGCAGAGTGGTTTTTCCCGCCCCATTGGGCCCCAACAGCCCAACCATCTCTCCCGCTGAGATTGAAAAACTCACTTCTCGCAGAGCCGCTATTTTGCGTTCTACTCCGCGTGAAAAGAACGAAGGTTTTTCTCGCACAGTATATGTCTTAGTTAAAGCTTCACATTCAATCATCATTCCCTCGCTTTGCGACGAATATGTGGATACGAAGTGGAGGTTGTTTGGGCATACAAGCGAAGCAAGGCTGGCAACGAAATGGCATGAAATTCTTTCCAGCAATCCAGGCTGAACAGGTCGCCCGTTTTTACCCACGCGTTGAAACGACATCTCCCATTGCAATAGGGCAGGTAGGGGCAATGACGACACTCATCTACTGGTGCGCCAAAGTTGATAAGAGGAGCCGAACGATGAGCAATATTTAAGGGTGTATCTTGAATGTCACCAACATGAAAAGCGTCTCTGCCGACGGCAGATATGCATTTATACAACCCTCCATCAGGCGCAATAATAAACTCATTGTCTCGTTCCCTTGGGCAGGGACTGGAAATTAAGAAGTCAATGATTTGAAGTCCTTCGGTCAGAACAGATTCAACTGCATTTACAAATTCCATAGCAGTAGATTGAGGCTCTGAAATGTATAATGCGCAATGTTGACTGTCCCAACCAGGGTTCGAAGCCAATCCAACATTAATCGCAAACCTATCGAGATGGTTGCTAAAGCGATGGCGCAGAAATTGAGCAAGTTCCCTGATGTGTGGCGCATTATGAGAATCAACAACGATATGAATGGCCACAAATATACCAGCATCCAGGGCAGCAGAAATACCTTCAACGACCTTGTTGAAAGTTCCAGCTCCACCTATGCTGATACGACGGGCATCATGTATTTGGCGCGGTCCGTCAAGAGTAATCTGAAGGGTAGAAATGCCGATTCGGCAGAGTCTATCTATGTATCGAGGAACAAGCACCCCATTTGTGATGGCCATTTGATTCAATCGCGTCTTTTCAGGCAACCCCTCTTTCAAAAAATTGTGGAGTGTCTCAATGGCTTCTATGTTTGCAAGGGGTTCACCGCCAAAATAAGTTAGAGTGATTTCGTTAGGTAAATATTCTCCAACCACTTTTTTAATAAACTCGGCGACGCCAAAAGTATCTATACCATCAACTGCACTATCTTCAAAGCGAACTGGCTTCTGCATGCAGTACTTGCACGCGAGATTGCAAGCAAAAGTAGTCAACACGGTGAAAGTTAAGTGACCAGAGTAGAATTTCACCTTGTTTCGGTTTAGGAGAAAGGTTTGGTACTCATCCACATCTACCGGAACTAAAAATCCGTATTTCATCAAGTCCCCTACATAGGGATGTGTTTCCCAAGCTCCACTAGATTCATAAGTTTTCCACAATTCCCGCTCTAACACAGCAAAAGCATTGGTCATGGTGTTATACACTGCGATCTCAGTATCGTTTACATCGGTCATGATTGTAAATTGTGAGAGCTTTAGCATGATTTTACTCCTTGAAACTTGAAACGCGCCTTTCTTCCACAAGTGGGTATCCTCACGGAAAGTTATGCACTTTCGTGAGGATACCCTTGCAGCAGCTACGTTGTTACATTGGCTCTATATCGTGGTCTTGCATCGCTGGGAGCGATTAGTACAACCACCGAGGATGACTCCTCCGCCAGCTGTATAGCTCGCTGCAAAGCCCTGATTAATCAGCTTCATTACTTATCACCTCCTTTCTTTTTAGGATTTTGCGCCCAACGGTGGGCTTCAGCCGCCGCGAAGCGAGCGCAGCGAGCGAAGCGGTCGGCTGGAAGCGCATGTTGGGCGGCGCGTTCAGTGGAAGCGGAACGGCGCGGGTCTGGCCTTTGTTTTCCTATCACTTTTCTGCTGCTTCTCTTGTTAAGAATAAGTCTGCGGATACCGCAGAAGCATCAAGTAGTTCCCATTTCACAAGACGAGAGATAGCGTGGATAACGGATTTGTCTCCATCGATCACGATGCGTCGCCATTCAACAGTCCTACCGAGAGCTACATCGAATTTCAGCGTTTCGACTATCGGGAAGTTGGGGTAGATGTCGCTAGCAGATAACGTCCCGCGTCTTTCGAATACATGAACGTCACCCCACAGCTCGTCGCTCTCGATACCCCTATATTCATAACCCCCAATTGTAGCCGGGGAATTGATGTTGTTGAGAAATTTGCGACTCAAGTGAGTGGTATTATTGAGCCACTCGTCGTGAGTTAACGTGGTGGTGATGGCTTGCTGAGTACATTCCACTTTCTCCTCATAGCGTTGACACTCTTCCACTACCCCACCAAAACCTGTTCCAACTCGGCTCACTTCGACGCCCTCTTTGGGTTCGGTTTCGCGTGTGCGGTAGTAACGCTCGTATCTGAACCGATTGGGGTCATTCACATCAACCCAGTACCTGTCAATGCTGTCGATCGTCAGGTACGGACTTGGATATGGCGGAATACCCTCAAGTTGAAAGTATTCATATTCATAAGACATCATCAAGATTTAGTGATATACTATTTTTGTACAATCTGAAAATGGAGAA
>JAGHYV010000142.1 GCA_017743475.1 Roseiflexus sp.
AAGCCCTCGGCCAGGCAGAGCGACGCCCGCCTGCGCGGGCGATTCCCGACCAACCTGCATCCGTGCTTATCCGTCATATCCGTGCCAATCCGTGTTCTATTCCGGCTCTTCGAGGCGAAGCCCGCCTGCGCGGGCTATACCGGATCATTTATTCAAAGACCATATCAATGCAATCGTACATCATATCTATGCACGCGGTTTGCTGCTCCGTGTCCGCAGTGCGTTCTGTGGCGAGACGACGGCGGGTGCGCAACGTGGTA
The DNA here is from genome assembly GCA_017743475.1 of Roseiflexus sp. Classification (GTDB taxonomy): domain Bacteria; phylum Chloroflexota; class Chloroflexia; order Chloroflexales; family Roseiflexaceae; genus Roseiflexus. Next base: position 261 of record JAGHYV010000142.1, read on the forward strand.
CCGCGCGTTGCCTGCATCTTTCCGCCCCCTTGCACAACCGGTCGTCGGAATATGGTATAGTACACTCGTTCCGCATCCATGCTGCCATCAGCATTGTTGGACGAGAAGAGGCGGAGGAGAGATATGACTGTGCCCACCATTTCGCGGCGAACTTTCGTGAAAACGATGGTGGTCGGCTCAGGCACGATCGCCTATCTTGCAACGGCATTGACGGTCCATGGCGCCGGTCCGGAAGTTTACACGCTTCGGATTATTCACACGAATGATCACCACGCGCGCATCGAGCCGGTCTTCAGCGGGAACAACCCGGTGCATGGCGGCGTCTCGCGGCGCAAGACTCTGATCGATGCGATCCGCAGGGAAGGCGGCAATCAGTTGTTGCTCGACGCCGGTGATGTGTTTCAGGGAACGCTCTATTTCAACCAGTACCGCGGTCTTGCCGATCTGGAGTTCTACAATGCGCTCAAATACGATGCCATGGCGGTTGGCAACCACGAGTTCGACATTGGGCAGGGGCCACTGGTGGATTTTGCGCGCGGTGCAACGTTCCCGCTGCTCAGCGCGAATATGCAGATTGATCGCTCGTCGCCACTGTTCGGGTTGATCAAGCCGTGGGTTGTGATCTGGGTCGGCGGGCAGCCAATCGGCATCATCGGCGCGACAACCGAGGATACCCCGGTGCTCAGCAATCCCGGTCCCGGAGTGCGATTCACGAACTACATCGAAGCAGTGCGTCTGGGAGTAGAGTCGCTGCGCCGCGATGGCGTGAACAAGATTATTGCGCTAACCCACGTTGGCATCCGGGCAGACCGCGAACTGGCGCGCCAGGTGGACGGTTTGTCAGTGATCATCGGTGGACATAGCCATACCCCGATGGGTCCGATGATCAACCCGCCTGATCCCAATCGCCCCTACCCTGAAGTCATCGCATCTCCTTCCGGCAAGCCGGTCATTGTGGCGCATGACTGGGAATGGGGGCGCTGGCTCGGCGACCTGACGATTGGGTTTGATGCCAATGGCAACGTGACGCGGGTTGTGGCAGGGCGCCCCACTGAAGTGCGGCCCAGCATCGATCCAGATGGCGGTTTCGAGAACCGGATCAGGACGCTTAGAGGTCCGCTGGATCAACTGCGCGCCACGCCAGTGGGAGAGACGCGCGTAGCGCTCAACGGTGCGCGTGCCGATGTGCGCTCGAAGGAGACGAACCTGGGGAACCTGATCGCAGACTCGATGCTGGCGAAGACGGCCCCGGCTGGTGCGCAACTGGCGATTATGAACGGCGGTGGTATCCGCACTAGCATTCCCGAAGGACGCATTACGCTCGGTCAGGTGCTCGAAGTGTTGCCGTTTGGCAACACGCTCGTGCTTTTGACCCTCACTGGCGAGCAGGTGAAGGCAGCGCTGGAAAATGGCGTCAGTCAGGTAGAGCAGACCGCCGGGCGCTTCCCGCAGGTCGGCGGAATGCGCTATAGCTGGAGCGCCTCGGCGCCAGTCGGGAGCCGCATCACCGGCATCCAGGTTTCGGATGGCCGGGGCGGGTTTGTACCAATCGACCCGAATGCCAGCTACCGGGTGGTTGTGAACAACTTCATCGCTGGCGGCGGCGACGGCTACAGCGTGCTGCAGCAGGGAACGAACAGGGTAGACACTGGCTTCCTTGATTCCGATGTGCTGGTGGAATATCTCCAGGCACGTTCGCCGGTTAGTCCACAGGTCGAAGGGCGCATCGTGCAGGATGGCGTGTTGCCGGGCGTAGCGGACGTGACAGCGCCAGTGCCTGCGCCGGTCGAAACGCCAGCCGCGCTGCCGCGCACTGGCGGCGAGTCGCTGCCTGCCTGGTTGCTGGCGCTGGCAGCAGCTGGCGCGATTGGCAGCGGTCTGCGGTTGCGTGAACGTGCGGCGCGCATTGCGGCAGCCAGCGAGCGTGAGACGGTAGAGGTCGAGTAGCAGCATGGTGTAGTGCGGGAGAGACGTGACAACGCTGCGTCTCTCCCTATCTTGCAATTCCGATTGTTGAGTCCACTGCACAAAGGGCATGTCACCGCAGAGGCGCAGCGTTCGCAGAGGAAGATGCCAGAGCGAGTCGCTCCAGCGCATCATGCTTCGCCGCACATATTTTTGAAGCTCTCTGCGCTCTTGGCGTCTTGGCGGTGCGTTTTTGCAGCGAAATCAATGTTCATCCAGCACAGGAGCCATTATGACCGCCGCTGACGTCATTTCTGCCGAACAACGTTACCTGCTGCAAACCTATGCGCGACCGGAGTTCGTCATTGAGCGTGGCGAGGGATGCTATCTCTATGATAGTGAAGGTCGTCGCTACCTGGATTGTGTCGCCGGCATCGCCGTCAACGCACTCGGCTACGGCGATCCCGACATTGCGCGCGCAATCAGGGAACACGCCGACGGACTGATCCATCTGTCGAACCTGTACCACTCGCGCCCGGCGGTCGAACTGGCGCGGACGCTGGTCAATCATACATCGTGGGCGGATCGGGTCTTCTTTTGCAATAGCGGCGCAGAGGCGGTCGAGGGCGCACTAAAGTTCAGCCGCCGCTACGCGCGCGACACCCACGGCGAAGGGAAGACGACGATTGTGGCATGCAGCGGCTCGTTCCACGGGCGCACGATGGGCGCTGTGGCGGTGACGGCGCGCGAAAAGTATCGTCAACCGTTCGAGCCGGTGATGCCAGGGGTGCGTTTTATCCCCTTCAACGATAGCGCCGCCGCAGCCGCCGCCATTACCGACGATGTGTGCGGCGTGATTGTCGAACCGGTGCAGGGTGAAGGCGGACTCTGCGTGGCGACGCCGGAGTTCCTGCGTGCGCTGCGCGAACAGTGCGACGCAGTCGATGCGCTGCTCATCTTCGATGAAATCCAGTGTGGCATCGGGCGCACCGGAACGCTGTGGGCGCATGAACCGTATGGCGTAGCGCCCGATCTGATGACAATTGCCAAACCGCTCGGCGGGGGTCTGCCGATCGGCGCGATCCTGATGCGCCAGAAAGTTGCGCAGACGATCCACATTGGCGATCACGGCACAACGTTTGGCGGCGGTCCGTTCGTTACCGCAGTCGCGCAAACGGTGTTCCGCAAGATTGCCGACCCTGCCTTCCTCAACCACGTGCGCGAAGTCGGCGACTATCTCGGCGAGGCGCTGACTGACCTGCAGGCTGCCCGCCCCAATGTCGTGCTGGAAGTACGCGGGCGCGGTCTGATGCGCGGTGTGGTGATCAATGGTTCTGCCAGCACAGTGCGCGAAGCAGCGCACAATGAAGGCCTCCTGATCGCCACTGCCGGTGATGATGTGTTGCGCCTGGTACCGCCCCTGATCCTGACCCGCGCTCAGGTCGATGAAGCCGTCGAGAAACTGAGCAGAGCGCTGGATGCCGCGTCCTGAGCGTGTGGTTGAACATGGAGATTGAGCATTTATAGCAGTTCTCAGATACGTTGACCTCTGTCCGGGTCTGCCATGTCGTGCGAGGCGCCCGTTTCCGGCAGAGCGTAGACCGAAATTCATTTCGGTCACCATGTCGGGAGCGCGATTCTGGGAGCGTTCAACCTCTATGAGAACTGCGATAATCCGATATGCGCCCTTGCTGCGGGGCTGATGGAGATTGAGAAATAAATCCGCTATCCCGCGCTAGCCGTGGGGCTTCGCCCTCGGCTAGCCAGGGCGAAGCCCGCCTGCGCGGGCTATACCGGAATAATTATTCAAAGACCATAAGCCCTCGGCTATGGAATGCAAAGCCCGCCTGCGCGGGCTATTCCAGACAAAACTCCACCCGTGTTGATCCGTCGTATCCGTGCCAATCCGTGTTCTATTCCAGCTTCTGGGGCAAAGCCCGCCTGCGCGGGCTATACCGGATTATTTGTTCAAAGACCATAAGCCCTCGGCTATGCAAGGCGAAGCCCGCCTGCGCGGGCTGTGGCGGATTATGTATTCAAAGACCATATCCAAAAAGGGTTGCTGGCGTGGATGCGGGCCAACCGTCTGACCATGACGTGAACCATTGCCGCGTCCATGAGCGCTTCGCGTGTCCCCATCCCGGTCGTGTCTCCCGTCTGCCTGGACACCCATGCTCAGGAGCAAACCCGAGGCGCCAGCGAGCAGATGTCGATTGCATCTGTTGCTGTGCTTGCCTGCACATACCCCTGCGCCCTCCTTTTCCGTCGTTGTGACCGACTGGCTATCCAGCATGGCAGCGCGCGGCTCTGTCTCGCGTTCTGATGTACGGCACACCTCCGTTCGGAGCGCATCAGTGCACCATGTCCAGGTCCCGTCCTGCCGCTGGCGACGAACGGAAGGATAGACCGTCTGCCGTGGCGGGATGTCGTGAGGAAGCATCCGGCAGGCGAACCCACGTGACAGGACGGAGACGATAGCACGCACCGTCCCGCGGGAGGAATGCACCCGATAGCGCCCCTGAAGTGGAGATTTGGATGGTCATCCCGTCTCTGTAGCCAAAGGGCAGCCTCAGGTTCTGGAGGATAGGGGACCGCGTAAGCGTTTGCAGGCAGGCGCCTGGCCTTCAAGGTAATGCTGAGTGGTGCGAATGTCGGCATGCCCCATGAGTTGTTGGATATCGTCGAGCTGGTAACCGGCCTCTTTAAGCCGGTGAGCGAAGGCAGCGCGCAGGGTGTGGGCGGTGGCGCGTTTGGTCATGCCTGCGGCATGGACAGCGGCGGTGATGGCCTTCTGAACACCGCTGGGGTGGAGGTGATGCCTCTTGACGACAAGGGTACGGGGGTCTACGGAGAGGTCACGGGAAGGGAAGACGTACTGCCATTCCCAGGAGGTGGCTGCTCCCGGATATTTGCGCGCCAGCGCTGGCGGCATGGAGACCGGAACGTCAAGGTGAACCTCATAAAGGCGGCGGACCCCCTCCAGGTGGGCGCGGAGGCGTTGGAGAAACCGCTCCTCGTCTGGGAGGAAGGTCACGCGGTCGCGGTTGGACTTGGTGTTGCGAACGGTGATGAGGGAGTTCTCAACATCGAGGTCCTGGATACGCAGGCGCAGCGCTTCGAGCAATCGCAGTCCGCTGCCGTAGAGAAGGCAGGCGACGAGGTAAGGCGTGCCGTCCAATTCGGCGAGGATGCGCAGGCATTCGTCATGGCTGAGGTAGGGCTGGACGTAGGTGCTTTTCCGGGCGCGGAGGGCATGCAAATCACCGAGGGGGATGCCGAGGACTTCCTGGTAGAGAAACAGAAGGGCGGAGAGGGCCTGGTTTTGAGTAGAAGCAGAGACCTGCTCATGTACGGCGAGATGGGTAAGGAAGGCTTCGACCTCTGGCGCGCCCATGGTGGCGGGGTGGCGGAGTTTGTGGAAGCGGACGAAGCGTTCGTACCAATGGAGGTAGGCTTTCTCGGTGCGGATGGAATAGCCACGCAGGCGGATGGCGTCGCGGATGCGATCGGCCAGTTTTCTCTCCGGCATGATAGTGCTCCTGCTTTGACAGAAATTTCCGTTGTTATGATAGCATGAGCGTGTAAGTCCATGGTCAACTGTGTCTGTCGTATGGCATAACATAGAGAGTCACGCAAGATAACATAGAGAGTCGAGATAAGTACAAGTTAGCCCGCCTTTTTCAAGCACCTTGAGTGCTAGCGAAGATGATCACAGCAGTTCAACTTATTCCGCACAAGACTTCCAGTGACGACTACACCCTCACTGAGCAGCTCAAGGCTTATTTCGCTCAGATGAAACAGGAGCGTCACCCAATGTATTTGACGCTGGATGAGTTTGATAGAGTCCTGCAGTGGAAACTACGTGGTCAGTACGGAAGACAGCGGGAGAGACGCAAAGCAAATACGGATGATGTGATACGTGTCGTAACAGGAGCTGCGCTTTCTATCGAACATCCTGACAAAGATTACGAAATTGAGTTACGGTTTGGGATATTATGCACGCTTCGAGGAGTAGGTGTTCCTGTGGCATCGGCCATCCTGGCTCTTGTATTTCCTGAGAGATATGCGGTGATTGATTTCAGGGGTTGGAGACAGGTGTTTGGTGAAGAGAGAACAACGTTTTCTGTTTCGGATTACAGACGATACCTTCGAGAGGTACAGAATCTAGCACAAGAGTTAGGATGGCCTGTCCAAGAAGTTGACCTGGCGATTTGGGAGTATGATCGTATCAATGGCAGAAAAGCCGTTGCAACCACAGCGGCGGGCTAACCGGCGCTTCAAGCCGACTGCGCTCCGCTCGCTTCGCTCGCTCCGCGCAGCGGCTTAAGCGCGAGCCGTTAGCCCGCTACGGAGGTCAATGATGAGTAATCGGAAGAGAGTCTCACGACAGCGTACGGAATACGACAAAACCAGCCCAGCACAAAAATACAGCTTTATAGCCACTATAGTGGCTGCTTCCATTGGCCTAATTGGAGCTTTACTGGCAGCTTACATTGGCTATGTAGGTACTCGTATGCAGGTAGAACGCCCCCTTCAAACAACTCAAACTGCTGAGGCAGCACTGGCTTCTATTGAGATTAATGCGTTTTATTCCAGGGAAGAAGAAATGATCGCTGATGTGGAAGGAAATGAGTATAGAATAATACCTAGCGGATGTATTACGCTCAAAAGCCAGATTGGATCCTTCAGAGTAGAAAGGCAACAACCAACAGAAACCTTTACTCTAGATTTAGTGACTGACAGAACTATAGTAATCTCTTCGTTGGACTTAAAAATGCTTTCATTTAGTCCTCCTCCGCCGCAGCAGGCCATCAGAAATGTGACATTTTGGTTTGGACTCGGCAGTGGTGGATATGCCCCCATAGTAACATTTTCCCCTGTGAACGTAGACAGTAAAAGTACCGTTTTGAGGATACGCGGAACAGGCGGAGCATATAGACTAGACCCCGGCGATGCGGTAAGCTTTGCAATCCCCATCACTTTTAAAGAGCAGGGGCTGTATTCTTTTCAGATAATTCTGACAGGACAAAGTCCATTAGGGAAATCAACAAACTTCTTTTCTCCAGTCATAAATTATGGCTGGGTAGAGGTTGGTGACTTTAGTGGCATTACTTTAGGACCGAGCGAATTCAATATCGTATCTTGCCAATGATGATAAAGCGGGCTAACACGCGCTTGCACCTGACGCCGCTCCGCTGCGCTTCGCGGCGCAGGTGAAGCGCAGGCCGTTGGGCGGTTACTATAGGTTTTCAAGATTGATGGAGGTAAA
>JAGHYV010000143.1 GCA_017743475.1 Roseiflexus sp.
ACTGTCCACGATTTGGAAAAGAAGCTAGGGCAGATTGCGACTAACAGGAGGATGGAAAACTTTACTCCGTGAGTCTTGAGAGACGCAAAAACGATCCAGCCAGGATGGAAGAGAATCTTACCTTACTTCTTTGATTAAAGGTGTCATAGAATATCTACGAGCTTACTATCCGAGATACCTGGCTGAAATCAATGAATTTTTCAAATAAGCTACGAGAACGAGTGCCGCCCAACATTGCTTGAACCCGGCTAGCTTTGATCGGGGCTTTTTTATCAGTTTGTGGCGCTCGAAAGCTGTACCGCCTGAGCATGGTCCGTGCCAACCCGCAGTGCGCAGATGAGGCTAGGCGTTGGGCGACGGCCACGACTCGTTCACGAAGGTCAAGAGCATACGCTCGCATACCGATAGTCTTCCGTAGTTCAACCTACTTTGAGAACTGCTATGATTCTGAAAACTCATGAGCGGCGCTCGGTATGAATTTCTCGCACGTGGTGCGAAGTACGCAGGCGTCTAGGATGCGGGAAACCATTACGCGCGAACTTCTCGCAGGTTGGATGAAGAGGTTTTGGTGTTCTGTTGCCCACAACGGCAGACAGAACACCATACCCTGATCTCATAAGCCAGATGACTGGCGCTGCCGGCTGACGACTGTGTGATAAATCTCCTCGATCTGGTGTGCTGCTCGTTCCCACGATAGGTCACGCACTGCGCGTTCGCGCAGGCGTCGTCCCAGTTCCTGCGCCCATTCTGGTCTGTCGAGCGCAAGTTCGATACTGGCAGCCAGATCCTCAACGCTGCCATAGGCGGCATAGATGCCGCACTCACCCAAAAACTCGCGCGCGACTGGCGTATCGAAGGCGACTACCGGCAATCCCATCGCCATATAATTGCCTATCTTTCCGTTTCCTTCGGTGCGGCTCATCTTTGGCGCAACCGCCACCTCGCCAAGCGCCAGATAGGCATGCAGGTCACGATAAAAGATGCGTCCCGGCAGCGTCACATACCTGTCAACGCCAAGCGATTCCGCATAAGCGCGATAACTGGCAGGATCAGGATGCCCCATGATCAGAAAATGCACATCCGCACGGCGCGACGTTACAATCCGTGCTGCCTGGATAAGATGGTGGGTGCCCTGGTACGGCGCCAGCAACCCGATGTACACCACGATGCGGCGGTCTTCCGGGATGCCGAGTTGTCGCCGCAACTCGCGGCGTTGCGCCTCCCACTCCGGCGATCCGTCGAATGGACGAAAACGGTGAGTATTGACGCTATCGATAACGGTGTAGAGCCTGTCGGGATGAACAGAACCATCGCGGCGCAACAGATTTGCTGCATTGATTGTCGACGTGATCACCGCATCGGCGTTGCGGTTGATCCAGCGCTCCAGTCGCGTCAACATCGGGAACAGCGGATTGGTGCGCTTGATGAACCCATGATCAAGCATTTCGCTAGTCATGCTTCCCTGATAATCCAGGATGAGCGGGACGCCGATCACTCGTTTCAGCGCCAGACCGATGAAGGCTGCCTCGTGGGTGTGAGCGTGAATGATCGTCGGACGGATCTCCAGCGCGACGCGCAGGCTACGCCATGCCAGACCGACATCCAGGTACAGTTTATGTCGTGATGAGCCGACAACAGCGCGTCGGATCCAGGGAACGTCCCATGAGCGACGAATGTCGAGACCAGGCATATCGTCGCCGTTGTGGTACGTTGCCAGTACCAGACGATGACCGAGTTGTTGAACGGCTTTCGCTTCCTCCCAGATGCGAACGTGGTTGCCGTAATCCGAAAAAAAACTGGTCGAAGCCAGCATCAGTATGGTGTACGACACGGATCATCCTGTCATGCTCAGGACGACGACGCAGCAGCGTGGCTGCGCAAATAGACCGGCAGTTCGCCGATGTGCGATAACTGCACATATCCGTCGGTCATTGCCTCGTCGTCGGTTACCATTTCGTGTTCCCAGGTCAGGTGATACGGAATATAGATTGCCCGCCCGCCTGCTGCGATAACCGGTAGAATATCAGATTTCAGCGAATTGCCAACCGTATAAGAACTCGTCTGGTCGGATGCCAGAGCGTGTCATAAGTGCTGTACACGTCGCTGGCATCTTATCGCTCACGATCTCGATATGCTGAAAGTCTCAGCGATGCCAGAGCGCGCAATTTTACTCTCCTGATCGAACAGGTCTCCCTTGGTGATAATCATCAATCGGTAGGTGTCGCGCAGCGACGCAATCGTTTCGCGCACGCAGGGCAGCAGTTCGACCGGTGCGCGCGGCATATCGCGCGCAAAATCGATGATCTGATAAATCTCCTGTGCGCCAATTCGACCATTGGTCACCTCGATTGCGGTCTCGGTGAGAGGGTGAACCCTTTGATGCCATACCGAAGAACTTCAGATTCCGCATCTCGGTTTCGTAGAGTCGACGGTCGATCATTGCAACGTCCTGAAAGGGGGCAAGCGGGCATTTGAACTTCTCCTGGATTATGGAGTAGAGCGTCTCATTGTGCCACAATGTATCGTTGGCATCGAATGCGATGGTGGTGATCATAGAGGTAGTTGTTAAGAACTGAGAACCAGGACAGGAGATATGCTTGTAATTCGACGCACGTCCGCTCACCTTCAGCCTTACCGACTGTCATATGCCCTAGCCGGCACTTTCTTCACAGGTTCAGCGTTCAACATATGCCCGCTCACCTTCAACCTTACCGCCTGTCATATGCTTCTGCCAGCACCTCGACAATGTGGCGCACCCGCATCTTCGAGCCGCGTCGACGCAGCCCGCTTTCGAGTTGCAGATGACAGCCGGGGTTGGCGGTCACGATGATGTCTGCACCGGTGGCTTCCGCATGGTTCAGTTTCCGTTCGCCGAGGCGGGTTGCCATTGCGGGTTGAGTCACGTTGTAGATACCCGCAGAGCCGCAGCAGAGCGACGACTCCTGCATTTCGCGCAGGGTCACGCCGGGAACGGCACGCAACAGTTTGCGCGGTTGGGTGCTGATGCGCTGCGCGTGCACCAGATGGCAGGGTTCCTGATAGGTCACTGTCAGATTGAGCGGGCGCATATCGGCTGTATTCAGGTCAAGCGCTGCCAGGAATTCGGTCACATCCTTCACTTTTGCGGAAAAGCGCTTGGCGCGTTCCACCCAGTGTGGATCATTGTGGAGCAGGTGACCATACTCTTTGAGCGTCGAGCCGCACCCGGCGGCATTGACAATGATTGCATCGAGACCCAACCCCTCAAATGCCGTGATATTACGTCGCGCCAGATCACGTGCGCCTGCCAGGTCGCCGCCGTGGGCATGGAGTGCGCCGCAACACCCTTGCTCTGGCGGCAGGAAGACGGTGCAACCGTTCTTGCGCAGCACCCGAATCGTAGCACTATGCACATTGGCAAATGCCGTTGCCATAATACAACCGGTCAGCAGCGCAACGACGAACTTTTCCTCTCCTTCTGCCGGGAGAACCTGTCCTTTCGGCACGGTAAACCGATCACTGATAGGTGGCAGGAGCGCCTCGGTCTCATCGAGTTTCAGCGCACGGAGCAATCCGCTGCGTCGCGCCAGCGTTTGCGCACCGCTCTTCTGATAGAGCCACATCAGACGCGAGAAGAGGCGAAACAGCGACGGGCGACGGAAGAGCATCCCAAATGCTCCGAAGCGTAGCAGTCGCACAAGCCATGGATGCGGTGGAAGCCGCCCATCGCTCTTTGCCTGTTCAATCTGCGTCCGTGACGCCTCAAGGATCTGCCCATACAGTACACCGCTTGGGCAGACAGCTTCACAGGCGCGGCAGTTGAGACAGGCGCTCATCTGCTCCTGGAACACCTCGCTCTCCATACCGATACGCCCGTCGGCGACGGCTTTCATCAGGTAGATGCGTCCGCGCGGTGAAAACTGTTCAAGTCCGGTTTCGCGATAGGTCGGGCACGCAGAGAGACACAATCCGCAATGGACGCAAGAGTTGATCACTGTATCGCTGGGAATGTCGGGACCGGCAAACAGCACTCTGGCAGTAATCTCGTGTTCAGCGATCATGGCGAGTCTGGCTCAAGGTTTCAAATCTCTGGACGATACTGCAGCGCCATCACTTTATCACTGAACGCTGCTCCTGGGGGGGAAACGTCCATATGATACAACTGCCTTGCATCATGTGCAAACAGGTGTGGGATAAGGTCGTGCAGCAATGTGTCAACCTGCACTGGTTGCCAGCTGGGAAGCCGATCTCTCGTGGTTTTTGAGCAGTTATTCTGCTCCAGACCGCGACTGTTTACGATTATGCCTGCCGCGGAGCGAGGGCATCCCGCCTTTGCATGCTGACCAAGGACAAGATACCCTCCCTGCCATAATGGTTCACTATCTGGCAGAGAAAGTAAATGTGGGAGATTGTTGCGTCCCCTCCAGGCGGGCTGCTCGCAGGAAAATAAAGCCGATTTCGAGGCTACTTCCCGATGCGGAAACGTCTGAAACCATCACCGAACCTTGAGCAATGACGGAGAACGTCACCTGGTCGGATTGCGCGCAATGCGGCGCAGCTGTCAGGGTCATATCCGGGGATGCATCGGCGTGCCGCATGCGACATCCCGCATTCCGGTGGACAACAATCGCTTATCGGCACGATTGCCGTGCACGATTCCCACAGGTTGTTCCGGCAGTCGAGGCAGGAGGATGAATCACAACGACCATCAAAGGCGTTGTCGATACTTCCGCGAAGTCAGAGAGACGTGATCTAAAACTATCCGAAGAGGGGGATAGTCAAGGAACGTCCTGGAACCCTATCCCCCCTTCATGCTGTCTCAGGGAACGAACGTATACCCAATATTGCGCACGGTCAAAATATGTCGTGGTTGATTGGCATCGATTTCAAGTTTGGCGCGCAATCGCCAGACCGAGGTCGCAACAATGCTACGCGACTGACGGGTCGTATAGCCCCAGATATGCTGGATGATCTGGCTGGTTGTGCAGACCTGCCCGCTACGTTTCATCAAAAACGACAGCAGGTGCACCTCGCGCGGAGTCAATTCAACTGCCGGGCGATCAGATGCCACACAGATCTGCCCTGCTGGATCGAGAACCCAGCCACCACAACTCAGCCGCTCCGTAGGTGGGCGACGAGCCTGCTGGCAGCGACGCAGCACGGCGCCAATGCGGGCGATGAATTCAGACAAGGGGGTGTACTTAGCAATATAATCATCGGCGCCGAGACGCAGCCCCATGATGCGGTCTTCGGCGCGCGCCCGATGACTGTAGAAAACAACCGGTATATCCAGGCTGCGTCGAATGCGGCGCAACACCTCGAACCCGTCGTAGTCGTTCAGTTCTGCCTCAAGGATCACCATATCGGGCATGCTGCCGAACACGGCGCGCAGTGCATCGCGTCCGCCGCTTGAAGAACTGACGTGGTGGTGCGCGCGCTCGAGCAGTGCAGCAATGAGGGCTAATGATGTGCTGTCGCTATCCACCAGATGAATGTGAGGCATAGAGCCAGAACTCCTCCTGAACGTGTAACGCGAATAGCGTGAAGATCGTGCGCACGATGTACAACCGCGTTTTTACCATATCCGTTTCAGTAGCGTCTATGGTATGCTGCTCATCTTCTGCTCATATCGCTCCACTGGTTGCGTTCAGGGCTTGTCGGTGCAACGATCTGGATACGGTCTGGAGTCATATTACCGACTTCCCTTGTGTTTTTGTCTCATGTTTCTGTGTTCTCAAGTTTGGTTGGATGCTTGTCTCACCTTTTTGTGCAATACCACATCTCTTGTTCTTCGCCCATCCGGAAGAAAACGGTTCCTAGCTCTTGGTTCTCGGTTCTCGGTTGGCGCACGATACAGTCAATCGTGCCACTCCTTGTACAATAGCATATCGAGCGCATGGAACGTCCAGATGCGCATGTTATGCACGGAGAGGCTTCACGATGCTGCTAACATGGTTCCTCTTCATTCTGTGTGCGGTAGTGATCCTGGTTGCTGGAACACAACTCTCGCGGTACGGCGATGTTATCGCCGACATAACCGGTCTGGGGCGCACATGGATCGGTGTCGTGCTGCTGGCGTTGGTTACGTCGCTGCCGGAACTGATCACAGGGTTCAGTTCAACTGCAATCTTCCGTGTGCCGAATATTGCTATGGGGGATATTGCCGGAAGCTGCATGTTCAACCTACTGATTATTGCTGTGCTCGACGCACTGCACGGTCCTGCGCCGATTTCAGCGCGGGTGCATCAGGGGCAAATCCTGGCTGCTTCCTTTGGCATGGTCCTGCTAGGATTGGTTGGTCTGAGCATCGTTCTAGGCGATATGCTCCCTGCCATTGGATGGGTGAGCGTGTCGAGCATACTTTTTGTTGCCATCTACCTGCTAGCAATGCGTATTATTTTCACGTATGAACAGCGCCGCAATATCGGAGAATTTGTGGCTGAGATGGCGACCGAGACGGAAGCGCGTCATCCATCGAAGGCGCGTGTGTACGGGTTGTTTACCATCAATGCCGTGCTGATTGTTGGTGCAGCGCTCTATCTACCTGGCCTGGCTGAAACTCTGGCAGAGATGACGGGTTTGGGACAGACATTCTTTGGGACACTCTTTGTTGCTCTTTCGACATCGCTGCCCGAAGTGGTCGTTTCGATTGCGGCGTTGCGGATCGGCGCAATCGATATGGCAGTAGGCAACATCTTCGGCAGCAACCTATTCAATATCGGCATTCTGGCGCTCGATGATCTGTTCTACACACCGGGTCCGCTGCTGGCGACGATCGAGAAGATGCATATTGTTGCCGTGATAGCGGCGATGATCATGACCGCAATTGCGATTGTGGGTCTGATCTATCGAAGCGATAGCAAACGCCTGTTTGTCGCCTGGGACTCAGTGGGAATTGCTGTAGTGTATGCAATCGCAAATGTGGTGCTGTATCTGCAGAGCAGCAAATGATGCTGTATCATACCATCTATCATTCCTAAACCATTTCTTAATATTAGTGATACTGCTTATTAATATTTGCCTGGTATACTCTAGCGGGTGAAGGATGCACCTTTTTCAGATGGCTGCGCAGTGGTGTGCATACGTACTGTACGCTCACATATTCACAAGATGGAAGTTGCTCCATGGCTATTCGTGCATAGCCGCGCTGCCGGACCCGGAGTGCGGCTATGTTTGTGTGGCAGGAGGAAAGTGTGTTCAGCAGGCTACATCACAGTTGTGCGGTTTTGATCGCTCTACTTATCTCAGCATGCGCTAGCACTGTTTCGCCGTCTCTTACGCCTTCTCCCGCGCTCTCGCCGTCGCCGTTGCCGACACTGGCGCCGACTGTCGCAGCGCAGGTCGTTACCGTTCAGCCTGCTGCCACCCCCCTCCAGAGCCAACCACACGTCCCGATCTGAGTGGCGAGATCATTA